>JALZBI010000197.1 GCA_030947565.1 Actinomycetota bacterium | reverse complement strand
GAAATCAGTGACCCCGGCGACCCCGGCGACCCCGGCGACCCCGGCGACCCCGGCGACCCCAGTGACCCCGGCGACCCCGGCGAGCCTTCGTCCACCTCGACCGTCGCCACAGTCACCACCGACGCCGCGTGGCGCACCGCGTTGTCCACGAGGTTGGTCAGGGCGCGATAGAGCTCGTCCCGCGCTCCGTCGACGACCTGGGGCTCACCACCGCCACCGGCCCGCCGCACCGGGACTCGCGCCGACGCATACCGAGCCACGACGTCGTCGACCAGCTCGTCGAGGTCGACGGACTCGGCGGGTCGTGCGCGGCTCCGGTCGTCACTCCGGGCCAGCAGGAGCAGGTCCTCGACCAGCGCCGAGAGCCGGGCCACCTCGGGCAGCAGGTCGGCCGGCAGCGTCTCGCCCTCGCCCAACCGCTGCGCGACCTCGAGCTGGGTGCGCATGGTCGCCAACGGGCTGCGCAGCTCGTGAGCCGCATCGGCGACGAACGACCGTTGGGTGCGGCGGGCGGCTGCCACCCGGTCGAGCATCTCGTTGAGCGTGCGGGCGAGCGCGCTGATCTCGTCACGGGTGGCCGGCACCGGCAGCCGCTCATCGGCCAGGCTGCCGTCGATGCGGGCGGCCCCGCTGCGCAGCTGCTCCACGGGCCGCAGCGCCGCCCCGATCACGCGCCAGGCGATGAGACCGAGGACCAGCAGCAGCAACGGGAATGCCACCAACATCAGTGTGCGCAACGTCAGCGTGGCCGACTCGAGGTCCGCGGTGGGGAGAGCCGCGACGACGACGACCCGGGCCGAACCCGGTCCGGCCTCGACGGCACCGACCTGGAGGCTGCCGGTGACCCCTGAGCGACTTCCGGGGACTACCACGGTCTCTCCGTCCAGCGCTCGGCGGCGCTCGTCGTCGGTGACCAGGGGCGTCAACCGGTCGGCGGCGAGCGAGGCCGTGACCACCCGGTTGTCGGCAGAGAGCACCTGCACGACCTGGGCTCCGGACGCCGGGACCGGGTCGGGCGTACGCCCCTGGTCGACGAGGAGCGCGACCTCGCGGGCGCTGGCGAGGGTCTCGGACTGCACGGTCCGAGTCAGTGACGAGGCGAGCACGGCGTAGAGGACTATTCCCCCGAGCAACAGCGACCCGGCCACGCCGAGCAGGCCGATGGTCATGAGCCGACCGCGGAGGCTGACCCGCTCGAACCGGGTGACCATCAGCCGGCGACGCGATATCCCGCGCCGCGGACCGTCTCGATGCGCTGGCGACCGAGCTTGCGCCGCAGGTAGCCGACGTAGACCTCGACGAGGTTGGCGTCCTCGCCCGACGACCACACGGCGTCGAGCAGGTCCTCCTTGCCCACCACGGCCGGCGCGGCCCGCAGCAGCTGCTCGAGCACGAGGTACTCCCGGGGGGAGAGGTCGACGTCGACGCCGTCCACCTGCACCCGATGGGTCGCCGGGTCGAGGGAGAGGCCGCCCGACGCGAGCACGGCGGGTCGCGGGCCCGGATCGCGCCGCAGCAGCGAGCGCAGCCGGGCGAGCAGGACGACGAAGGAGAACGGCTTGGTCAGGTAGTCGTCGGCGCCGTAGTCCAGACCGTCCGCGACGTCGTGCTCGCCGTCCTTGGCCGACAGCAGGAGCACCGGCACCCAGTTCTCCTCCTCGCGCAGGGTGCGCACCAGGGTGTAGCCGGACAGACCGGGCAGCATGATGTCGAGCACCACCACGTCGTATGCGCCGAACCGCGCCGCCTCCAGCCCCGCCGGACCGTCGGGGGCATGGTCGACGACGTAGCCCTCGGCGGTGAGCCCGCGGCTCAGGGCCGCCGCCATGCCGGGCTCGTCCTCGACGAGAAGCACACGCATACCGTGCAGCCTGCCACCCCACGCAGAGGGGCCTCACAGGTCGACCGAACCGGGTATCCGTACGGTGGGGGTGTGGGCAGACCGACGCGCCGGGCGCTGCTCGCCGGTGCCCTCGCCGTGACGACGCTGGGGGCGGCGAGGCCCCCGCAGATGCTGGGCGTCGACCCGGGCTCCGGGGTCGACGGGACGCCGTCCCCCGACCGACACCGTCAGGACCGGTTGCGCCTCGCGGACGCCACCCTCGTGCAGGGGTCGTTCACGTCGTCGGCCATGCGGGGTGCGCAGGTCGGGTGGGCGGTGTGCTACCCGCCCGGGACGACCGAGGAGTCGCTGCTGCCGGTGGTCCTGGCCCTCCACGGGGGGTTCGGCAACCACCTGCAGGTGTTCGAGGGGATGGGGCTGCTGCGCGCGCAGTCCTCACCGGGCCTGGTCACGGACGTGGCGGTGGCGTCCGTCGACGCGGGCACCAGCTACTACCACCGCCGGGCGGACGGGACCGACACCGGCGCCATGATCGCGCAGGAGTTCCTCCCCCTGCTCGCGGCCCGGGGCCTCGACACCACACGGCTGGGCCTGACCGGGTTCTCGATGGGCGGCTACGGATCGGTGCTGCTCGCCGCCACCGTGCTGCGCGGGCAGGTCGCGGCCGTTGCCCCGATCAGCGCGGCGTTCTGGCCGAGCTTCACCGCTGCCCCGCCGTTCGCCTTCGACAGCGCCGAGGACTTCAGCGAGCATGACGTCTTCGCCGCCCGGGCCGCGCTGTCCACGGTGCCCTTGTCCGTCGCCTGTGGCCTGTCGGACCCCTTCCTCACCGACAACAGGGACTTCGTCGCGGGGTTCGCGACGCCCCCGACCATCCGCTTCACCCCGGGCGGCCACAACAACCCGTACTGGGCGAGCGTGGCGGCGTCCCAGCTGGCCTTCCTCTCCCGCTACCTGGCCTGACGCGGGCGACACCGCGACCACGACGAAGCCCGGCTGTGCGTCGCGGCTTACCCGCGTCCTGTCACCGGGCGGTGGCAGGGTGGACGGCATGGAACGCCTCACGACACCCGACATCCTCGCCGCCGGCCTCGACGGCTGGAGCAAGCTGGCTCAGGGGCTGCACGCCCGGTTCGCGATCGCCGACTTCCCGGCTGGCGCGGCCTTCGTCATGGCGGTGGCCACCGCGGCCGAGGCGGCTGCGCACCACCCCGACCTGACGCTGCGCTACGGCGCGGTCGACGTCGTCCTGGGGACCCACGAGGAGGGGATGTGGGTGACGAGCAAGGATGTCGACCTCGCGCGCACCATCAGTGCGATCGCCCGTGACCACGGCCTGACGCCGGCCCCCGCCGCCGTCGTGCAGGTCGAGCTCGGGCTCGACACCGCCCACGCCGACCGGCTCGGGCCGTTCTGGTCCGCCGTGCTGACCGGAGAGCCCGGCAACCTCGTGGGCAACACCGTCCTCGACCCCGCGGGCCTGGCCCCCAACGTGTGGTTCCAGACCACCGACGAGCACTCGGAACCGCGGCAGCGCTGGCATCTCGACGTGTGGGTGGCCCCCGAGGTCGCGGACGCGCGCATCGCCGCGGCGGTCGGCGCCGGTGGCGTCGTCGTCGACGACTCCAGGGCGCCCTCGTTCACCGTGCTCGCCGACCCCGACGGCAACAGAGCCTGCATCTGCACCGCGCTCGAGCGGGGCTGAGCCAGTGCTGACCGGTGTTCACCCCGCTGGAGTCGGGAGCATCGGGGGTCCGCGGCCGTCTCAGCGGGCTCTCAGGTCCGGGACCGCAGACTGAGGCATGAGCTTCTTCGCCGACCACCGCACCAGCCGCTGGGCGGTCCCCGCCGCCGCCGTCGTCCTCATCGCCGGAAGCACGCTGGTGGCGTCGCGAACGGCCAGCGCCGACTCCGGCCTCCCCTCACGCAGCGCCGCCCAGCTGCTCGCCGACGTCCGTGGTTCGGTCGGTCAGAGCCTGTCCGGCACCGTGGTCCAGACGGCCAACCTCGGCCTCCCCCAGATTCCCGGCCTCACCGGCCAGGGGAGCGGCAGCCCGGCCGTCACGGCCGGAGGCGCGTCGCTGACCTCCATCATCTCCGGCACCCACACCTGGCGCGTCTGGGCGGGCGGCCCGACCCAGAGCCGCGTGGCGCTCGTCAGCGGTGCCGGTGAGTCCGACGTCATCCGCAACGGCTCCGACGTGTGGGTCTGGTCGAGCGCCGAGAAGTCAGCGGTGCACCACGCGCTCACCGCGAAGGACGCCCCCGCCGGCGCCCCGTCGGCCTCGGCCACCGACCTGCCCAAGACGCCCGAAGAGGCAGCGACCAAGGCGCTGGCCGCCATCGACCCGTCGACGGCCGTCACCACCGCCGGCACCGCCGTCGTCGCCGGACGACAGGCGTACGAGCTGGTCCTCGACCCCCGCACCGACGCCACCCGGGTGGCCCAGGTGCGCATCGCGGTCGACGCCGAGAAGCACGTACCGCTCCGCGTTCAGGTCTACTCGACCACGCTGCCCAACCCCGCGGTCGAGGTCGGGTTCACCGCCGTCGACTTCGCGGCGCCCGATGCCCGCCAGTTCGCCTTCACCCCGCCCGCCGACACGACAGTCACCGAGGGCAGCGCCGACCAGGCGGGCACCCCGCCGGCGGCCGCCGCCGCCCGCGCACAGGGGGAGCCGAAGGTCGTCGGCACCGGCTGGACCTCCGTCGCCGTCGCCACCATGCCGGCCCAGCTCGCCACCGACGCGACCCAGAAGCAGCTCCAGGGCGTGCTGTCCGCCCTGCCCAAGGTCTCGGGCGACTGGGGCTCGGGCCGGGTCATCGACGGCACCCTCTTCTCGGCCGTCCTGACCGACGACGGCCGAGTGGCCATCGGCGCCGTCGACCCCCAGGCGCTGTATGCCGCACTGAAGTCCTCGTGAGCGCGTGACCTCGTCCACCGTCTCGCCGGTCGCGTCGGTCGCCCCGCCCGCTCCCGTCCCCGGGTCCGGCGGGGCTGACCGGCATACCGGCTCGACGGCGACCTCGGCCCCCGCCGTCGAGACGGCCGGGTTGACAAAGCGTTTCGGCGACCGGCTGGCGGTCAACGCGATCGACCTCGTCGTCCCACGCGGCGCGGTCTACGGGTTCCTCGGGCCCAACGGGTCGGGCAAGACAACGACGATCCGGTTGCTGCTCGGTCTCGTCGAGCCCACCTCCGGCACCCGGTCGCTGCTCGGCCACGCCATGCCGGGCGACTCGGACGCCGCCCTCCGCCAGGTCGGCGCCCTCGTCGAAGGTCCGGCGTTCCACCCCTACCTGTCGGGGCGCCGCAACCTCGCCCGGCTCGACGCTGCCGACCGCTGCGCCGACCCCCGCACCGCCGGCCACCGCATCGACGCCGCGCTCGACCGGGTGGGCCTGCTGGCGGCCGCGACCAAGCGCTACCGCGCGTACTCGCTCGGAATGCGGCAGCGGCTGGCCATCGCCGCG
>JALZBI010000029.1 GCA_030947565.1 Actinomycetota bacterium | reverse complement strand
GTGTGCGGCCGGCGCCCCTGCGCGGTCCTCGGCTGGGTCGGCGTGCACCTCGACCACCGCCGCCGTGGTGTGCTCACCGTGATGCTCCGGCACCACGTCGAGCCCCGGTTTTGCGCGCGGATGACCGTCTGCCGGCTCGGAGGCCGGTCGAACGGGTCGGGGGGTCCGCCGACCTGAGTACCCTCGGAAAGGTGCCAACGTCGGGGCGCACGCCAGCACCACCGCAGGAGATCCGGTTCTGCCGGTCGGCGGACGGGGTGCGGATCGCGTATGCCCTCCACGGCACCGGCCCGCCGCTCCTGGTCTCGACCTGTTGGCTCAGCCACCTCCAGTACGACTGGGAGAGCCCGGTCTGGCGCCACTTCCTGGCCGACCTCGGCCGGTTTGCGACGATCATCCGCTTCGACGAGCGGGGGCACGGTCTGTCCGACTGGGACGTCACCGACCACTCCCTCGCGATGCGGATCGCCGACCTCGAGGCGGTGGCCGACGACGCCGGTTTCCCGCGGTTCGCCCTCATGGCCATGGCGCAGGGCGGGCCGGTCGCCATCCGGTATGCCGCGGCCCACCCCGCGCGCGTCAGCCGACTGGTGTTCTACGGCAGCTACGCCGACCCGCGGCTGGGCGCGTCGGAGGAGGACGAGGAGCTGGAGGCGACGTTCGACCAGATGGTCAAGGTGGGCTGGGCCCGTCCGGAGTCGACCTTCCGCCGCGTGTTCACCTCCCTGATGATCCCCGACGCCACCGAGGAGCAGAGGCGCTGGCTCGACGAGCTGCAGCGGGTGTCGGTGTCCGCCTCGGTCGCCTACACCGCTCGGCGGCAGCGCCGGGAGCAGGGCGCGACCGAATGCCTCGACGACCTCGACGTGCCGACCCTCGTGCTGCACTCCCGGCACGACCAGATGAACGACTTCGACTACGGGCGCCTCCTGGCGACCTCGATCCGCGGCGCCCGGCTCGTGCCCCTCGACAGCCGGAACCACATCGTGCTCGAGCACGAGCCGGCCTGGTCGGTGCTGGTCCACGAGCTGGAGCAGTTCCTCCGTCCGGACGCGACGTCGTCCGCTCCGACCGGTGCCGCGACGCTCTCGACGCGGGAGCGGGAGGTGCTGGCCCTGGCCGCCCAGGGTCTCGACAACGACGACATCGCTAGAGCGCTGACGTTGAGCGTCCGCACCGTCGAACGCCACCTCCAGAACGTCTACGGCAAGCTCGGCCTAAAGGGCCGCGCCGCGCGCGCCGCCGCAGTGGCCCGGCTCCTGACCTCCGCCTGAGCGGGAGCGGACAGACACGTTTCTGCCGCCCGCGCAGCAGACCGCATGTTGCGCATGGCTATCCATCGTCGTTCGGCCAATCCGTGCGCGCTACGCGCATGCGCCTCCGGCTGGCCTCATGTTGGGTACCGGCACCGATGCGCGCAGGTACCCCTCGTTCCTACCGTCGGTCCATGACCGAGACCCAGACCAGCACCCCTCTCACCCTCGACCCGATCAAGACCAAGCACCGCGCCATGTGGGCGCTGGGCAACTACGACAACGTCGCGACCGAGGTCATCCAGGACCTCGGGCCGCGCATCGTCGAGGCGGCCGGTATAGGACCGGGTGACCACGTTCTCGACGTCGCTGCCGGATCCGGCAACGCCAGCCTGCCCGCCGCGCGAGCCGGCGGGCAGGTCTGCGCCACCGACATCACACCGGAGCTGCTGGAGACCGGCCGCCTGCGCGCCGAGGCGGAGGGGCTCGACATCACGTGGCGCGAGGCGGATGCCGAGCACCTCCCCTTCGACGACGGCCGGTACGACGTGGTCCTGTCACTCGTCGGCGTGATGTTCGCCCCGTTCCACCAGCCGGTGGCGGACGAGCTCCTGCGGGTGACCAAGCCCGGCGGCACCATCGCCCTGGTCAACTGGACGCCCCACGGTTTCATCGGTCAGATGTTCGGGGCGATGAAGCCGTATGCCGCGGCGCCGCCGCCCGGGGCCTCGCCCGGCCCGCTGTGGGGCACCGAGGACCACGTCCGCGACCTGTTCGGTGACCGGGTGAGCTCGCTGACCGCGACGACGGAGGACTGCGACTTCCGGCGCTTCTCCACGGGGGCCGAGCTCCGCGACTACTTCAAGAGCAACTACGGACCGACGATCGCGGCCTACCGCAATATCGCCGACGACCCCGCCAAGGTCGCGGCCCTGGACCACGCGTTGGACGACCTCGGTGACCGGCACATCAAGGACGGACACCTTCCGGCGGAGTACCTTCTGGTCGTCGCCACCCGCGCCTGACCGGCCCGTTCTGGAGTCTTGTGCGGCGTGGACCCGCGCGCCAGGGTGGAGCGGTGAGCAAAGGCGCCGCGAAGTCCGAGCCATCCCCCGCGCCCCAGCCCCGGACCTCCGAGGACATCCGCAACGTCGTCCTCGTCGGTCCGGGTGGAGCGGGCAAGTCGACCCTCTTCGACCATCTGGTCGCGACCCGCGTCCCGGGGCGACGGCCCCAGGAGGGCGATCGCGACCGGTCGGTAGGCCTGTCTGTCGCGTCGTTCGCGAGCAACGGCATGACGGTCAATCTCGTTGACGCGCCAGGATTCCCGGACTTCGTGGGTGAGCTGCGCGCCGGCCTCCGGGCGGCCGACGCCGCGATTTTCGTCATCTCCGCCGCCGACGAGATCGACGGGGCGACCGCGCTGCTCTGGCAGGAGCTGGCCGCCGTCGGCGTGCCACGGGCGATCGCGGTCAGCAAGCTCGACCTGCCGCGCTCGGACTACGACGACACCATCGCCCGCTGCCAACGGGTGTTCGGTGACGCCCAGGCGCTCTACCTCCCCGTGCACGACGGCGACCGGGCCATCGTCGGGTCGATCGGGCTGCTCAGCCAGCGGGTCTTCGACTCGTCCAGCGGCTCCCGGGTCGAGCGTGACCCCGATGCCGACGAGGCGGCTGCGGTCGCTGACCACCGCGGCCCGCTCATCGAAGCCATCATCGAGGAGTCCGAGGACGACACCCTCCTCGACCGCTACCTCGAGGGTGAGGACATCTCGACCGACACGGTCATCGACGACCTCAAGGCGGCCGTCGCCCAAGCCACCTTCTTCCCCCTGGTCCCCATCTCCCCGGCGACCGGCGTCGGGCTCGAGGAGGTCCTCGAGGTCATCGAGCAGTGCTTCCCGTCGCCCGTGGGCCGACCGGTGCCCGCGGCATACAGCCCGGTGGGGGCCAGCCTGCCCGCCGGCACCTGCGACCCAGCCGGTCCTCTGGTCGCCGAGGTGATCCGCACGACGAGCGATCCCTACATCGGGCGGCTCTCGCTGGTCCGCGTGTTCTCCGGCACGCTGCGCCCCGACGACGTCGTGCACGTCTCCGGGCACCTGGGGGAGTTCGTGCAACGGCGCGGCGGCAACGCGGCCGAGGGTCATCATGACCACGACGCCGATGAGCGCGTCGGCCCGCTGAGCTCACCCCTCGACGACACCACCCGTCCGCGCGGGCCGGCCATCGCGGGGGAGCTCGTCCTGGTGAGCAAGCTGAGCCATGCCGAGACGTCCGACACGCTCTCGGCGAAGGAACGGCCGGCCCTCGTCGAGCCGTGGGTGTTACCGGATCCGTTGCTACCTATTGCGATTCACGCCTCCAACAAGCGTGACGAGGACAAGCTCGCCCAGGCGCTGCAGCGTGTCGTCGCCGAGGACGTGACCATGCGGATGGAGCACAACCCGGAGACCCACCAGGTTGTCCTGTGGACGATGGGGCAGGCCCACGTCGACGAGATCCTTTCGAGGGTGCGGGAGCGACACGGGGTCGAGGTGGAGGCCGAGCCGTTCCGGACCGCGCTGCGCGAGACCTTCGTGCGCGCCTGCACCGTCCAGGGCCGGCACGTCAAGCAGTCGGGCGGACACGGGCAGTATGCGGTGTGCCAGATCGCGATCGAGCCCCTGGAGCGGGGGGCGGGGATCGAGTTCGTCGACAAGGTGGTCGGCGGGTCGGTGCCACGCCAGTTCATCCCGTCCGTGGAGAAGGGTGCGCGGGCCCAGCTGGAGAAGGGCGTGCTGTCGGGCTACCCCGTCGTCGACGTGCGGATCACCCTGACCGACGGGAAGGCGCATTCGGTGGACTCGTCCGACATGGCGTTCCAGACGGCCGCGGCCGTCGCCCTCAAGGAGGCCGCCAACGAGACGACGGTCGCGTTGCTCGAACCGATCGACCGGGTCGACATCACCGTCGACGACGAGCACCTTGGCGCGGTGATGTCCGACCTGCGCGGTCGACGCGGGCATGTGCTGGGCACCGAACCGGCCGAGATAGCCGGGCGCACCCTCGTCCACGCCGAGGTGCCGCAGGTCGAGCTGTCGCGTTATCCCATCGACCTGCGGTCGGTGTCGCACGGGACGGGCGTCTTCACCCGGTCGCTGCTGCGCTACGACTACATGCCGGCCGAGCGCGCGAAGGAGCAGCTCGTCACGGCCTGAGCGCAGCGGCCCGACCTCCCGGAGCGTTGCGGCCCTCCCCGGGGCCACAACCCAGCCACAATCCCGACCGGACTCAGGTTGTTGTCGGTTTCTGACTCTCAACGGGTCGGAACCCGACAACAACGTGAGTCCGGTGGGGACGTAGGCCGAAGGCTCTCTCGTCGGGTCAGCGCAGGACGAGGGTGTCGGCGTCCTCGTCGAGGTCGACGAGCGTCGTCCCGCCGTCGCGGACGTCGCCACTTAGCAGGGCCTTCGCCAAGCGGTCGCCGATCTCGCGCTGCACCAGCCGCCGCAACGGACGGGCCCCGTATGCCGGGTCGTAGCCGGTGACGGCCAGCCACTCGCGCGCGGCGTCGGTCACCTCGAGGGTGATCCGGCGGTCGTGGAGCCGGGTGGCCAGCGACTGGACCTGGAGCTCGACGATCCGCGACAGGTCCGCCGTGGTCAGCGGGTCGAAGACGACGACCTCGTCGAGCCGGTTGAGGAACTCCGGCTTGAAGGCGCTGCGCACGACCTGCATGACGGCCTCTTTCTTCGACTCCGGCGTGAGCAACGGGTCGACGAGGAACTGGGAGCCGAGGTTGGAGGTCATGACGAGGATGACGTTGCGGAAGTCGACCGTGCGGCCCTGCCCGTCGGTCAGGCGGCCGTCGTCGAGCACCTGCAGGAGGATGTCGAACGTCTCTGGGTGCGCCTTCTCGACCTCGTCCAGCAGGATCACGGAGTAGGGCCGTCGCCGCACCGCTTCGGTGAGCTGGCCGCCCTCCTCGTAGCCGACATAGCCCGGAGGCGCGCCGATGAGGCGGGCGACGGCGTGCCGCTCGGAGTACTCCGACATGTCGATCCGGACCATCGCCCGCTCGTCGTCGAAGAGGAAGTCGGCGAGCGACTTGGCCAGCTCGGTCTTGCCGACCCCGGTCGGGCCGAGAAAGAGGAACGAACCGGTCGGCCGGTCTGGGTCGGCGATGCCGGAACGCGAGCGCCGTACGGCATCGGACACGGCGCGTACCGCGTCGGCCTGGCCGATCAGCCGGGCGCCGAGGTGCTGCTCCATGTGCAGGAGCTTCTCGGTCTCACCCTCGAGCAACCGCCCGGCGGGGATGCCGGTCCAGGCGGAGATGACGTCGGCGATGTCGTCGGCCCCCACCTCGTCCTTGACCATGACGTCGGGGCCGATGGTGGCGTCTTCGTCGCGCGTCGCCTGCTCCAGTTCCCTTTCAACAGAGGGAATCTCGCCGTAGAGGATGGCCGACGCGCTGCCGAGGTCGCCCTCGCGCTGCAGCCGCTCAGCCTGCGAGCGCAGCTCGTCGAGCCGGCTCTTGAGGTCACCGACCCGGTTGAGGCCGGCCTTCTCGGCCTCCCACCGGGCGTTGAGCGCGTCGAGCTGCTCCTGCCGGTCGGCAAGGTCCTGTTGCAGCCGGGTCAGCCGCTCGCGCGAGGCCTCGTCGGTCTCGGCCGCGAGGTGCAGCTCCTCCATCTTCAACCGGTCGACCTGGCGGCGCAGCTCGTCGATCTCGACGGGGCTCGAGTCGATCTCCATCCGTAGCCGCGACGCGGCCTCGTCAATGAGGTCGATGGCCTTGTCGGGCAGCTGGCGGCCGGTGATGTAACGGTCGGAGAGCGATGAGGCGGCCACCAGCGCCGCGTCGGCGATGGCGACCTTGTGGTGCGCCTCGTAGCGCTCCTTCAGCCCGCGCAGGATCGCGATGGTGTCCTCGACCGACGGCTCGCCGACGAACACCTGCTGGAAGCGGCGCTCGAGGGCCGCGTCCTTCTCGATGTACTTGCGGTACTCGTCGAGGGTCGTCGCGCCGACGAGCCGCAGCTCGCCGCGGGCCAGCATCGGCTTGAGCATGTTGCCGGCGTCCATCGTGCCCTCGCCGGTCGCGCCGGCGCCGACGACGGTGTGCAGCTCGTCGATGAAGGTGATGACCTTGCCCTCCGAGCCGGTGATCTCCGCGAGCACGGCCTTCAGCCGCTCCTCGAACTCGCCGCGGTACTTCGCACCGGCGACCATGGCCCCGAGGTCGAGGCTGACCAGGGACTTTCCGCGCAGGCTCTCGGGGACGTCGCCGGCGACGATGCGCTGGGCCAGGCCCTCGACGACGGCGGTCTTGCCGACGCCCGGGTCGCCGATGAGCACGGGGTTGTTCTTGGTGCGCCGGCTGAGGACCTGGACGACGCGGCGGATCTCGGCGTCGCGGCCGATGACCGGGTCGAGCTTGCCCTCGCGCGCGGCGGCGGTGAGGTCGGTGCCGTACTTGGCCAGCGCGTCGAACGTCGCCTCAGGGTCCTGCGAGTCGACCGTGCGGCCGCCCCGCAGGCGTGGGATGGCGGCCTCGATGGCCGCCGCGTCGAGCCCGAAGTCGCCCGTGCGGCCCAGAGCCAGGAGCAGATGGTCAGTCGAGACGAAGGTGTCACCCATCGCCGCCATGATCGACCGGGCCGACTCGAGCACGGCAAGCGTGCCGCGGGACAGCTGGGGGGTCGAGACCGAGGAGCCCGTCACCGAAGGGAGTGCGGCCAGCACCCTGTCGGCGTCGGCCACCGCCGTCGAGGCGCTTGACCCGGCCGCCTCGAGCAGCGCCGGAGTCGTCGTGTCTGCCTGCTCGGCCAGGGCCTTGAGCAGATGGGCGGGCTCGGTATGCGGGTGTCCGCTCGCCGCGGTGTCGCGCACGGCTGCGGACAGGGCCTCGTTGGCCTTCGTCGTCAGCTGCAGGTCCATCGGTTCGGAGATCTCCTTCAAGCAGGGGTAGGCGTCCATGAACATCAACCGGGACAAAGTTGAGTGTATTCCGCTCAAGTCTGAGCTGGCTATCCCCTCCGTGCTTCCTCCCGGAGGCGGCCCTCGGCTGGCCGCAACCGGGCGGGCTGACATCCGCCGGTCCAGACGGTCACCGTGGTTGATCGCCGCCTGTCTGAGGTCCGAGATCGACCACGATCTCCCTCCTCCCGTGATCAGGGCCTACCGTCACCGGGTGACCGCCGACGCCGCCCGACCACGCACCATCGAGGCGGTCCTGGGTGACATCACCACCCAGTGCGTCGACGCGATCGTCAACGCGGCGAACCGCTCCCTCCTCGGCGGCGGCGGCGTCGACGGGGCCATCCACCGCGCCGCCGGCCCGCGCCTGCTGGCGGCTTGCCGCGAGGTCCGCCGCACGGCATACCCGGACGGTTTGCCCGTCGGCGACGCGGTGGCGACCGATGGCGCCGACCTGCCCGCCCGATGGGTCGTGCACACCGTCGGGCCCAACTGGCACCGCGGGCAGCGTGACCCCGCCGTCCTTCGGCGCTGCTTCACCCGGTCGCTGGACGTGGCCGCCCAGGTGGGGGTCCGGACCATCGCGTTTCCCGCGGTGAGCGCCGGTGTCTACGGCTGGGACCCCGCCGTCGTCGCCCGCGTCGCGGTCGAGGCGGCGGCCGATCCGCGCTATGGGCCGGGCGTCGGGCTGGTGCGGTTCGTGCTGTTCTCGGCCCGGGTCCACGACGCGTTCGTGGCGTCGCTCGCCATCGGCAACGGTGAACCGGCAGGCTGAGCCCGTGACGACGGCGAACCCCCTGCGCAAGGGTGACCTCGAGCGCGAGCTCACGCGGTTCCTGCGCCGCTCGCGGATCACCTCCGCAGCGATCGCGGCGGCGGTGCACCCCGATCTGGACGTGGCCTCCTACGCCGTGCTCGTCACCCTCTCGGACCTGGCGGAGACCATGCCCGGCGGGGTGCGCGCATCGGATGTGGCCGAGGCGCTGCGCCTGCACAAGTCGACGATGAGCCGTAACCTCGCCGTGCTGGAGCGCCTGGGTCTGGTGCAGAGGGAGACCTCGGAACAGGACGCGCGCGCGCTCGACCTGTCGCTGACCCCATCCGGCCGCACCTCCCTCGACGCGGCGATCAGCGCTCGCCGCCAGCGGTTGTCCGACGCCCTCGGTCGCTGGTCGACACAGGACGTCGACGACCTGGCCCGGCTCCTGGCGCACCTCAACGACGACCTGGCCTGACCGACCCACGTCACACCGGGCCGGGGCCCCACGGGCCGGTGCTCGGAATGGTTGCGCTGCGCGGAGCGGCGTCTCGATGGACGTCATGGGCCTCGGCATGGGCGCCCTGATGCAGAACCTCGTCCTCGCCGTGCAGAACACCGTCGACGTCCGCGACATCGGAGCGTCGTCGGCGGCGGTGGCGTTCTTCCGCGCGCTCGGTGGCGCCGTCGGCGTCTCCGCCCTGGGCGCGATCCTCTCCGCGCAGGTCCAGGACCACGTCGTCGAGGGCGTCCGGGCGCTCGGCCCGTCCGCTGCGGCCGCGGCTCAGGCCGGTAGCGGTTCCGGGACGCTCGACCTCAAGGACATGCCCGCGGCAATGGTCGCCATCGTCCGCACCGCCTACGGCGACGCCACCGGCTCGATCTTCCTGGTGGCGGCCGTGGTGTCCGTCTTCGCACTCGTGGCGGTGCTGTTCATCAAGGAGGTCCCGCTGCGCACGACCGTCGCGCTGGCCCCCGCGGAAGCGACGGCGTCGATCTCCGAGTCGGTCGACACCGTGCCCGTGACCGGACCGCTCGCCGAGGCCCGGGTGGGCGCCGACCGCTGACGCGTAACCGACCCGTTCGTTCGCCCTATGAGGAGCGCAGCGCACGGGGCGGAGCACATGAGGAGCACAGCGCACGGGATTCCGGGCGCTGTGCTCCTCATGTTGGTCAGACCGTGCGCCGCACGCCTTTTGGGTGCCCAGCGCGGCTCACGGTCCACCACTCGCTCGCCGGCCAAGCACGCATACTGCGGTATGCCTGATGCGCCGGCCTCGTGCTGGCTGCACCCCTCGGTCGAGGTGCGGCCGTCGGACGTCGCCGGTCGAGGCCTGTTCACGACCGTCGACCTGTCGGCACGGACGACGGTCTGGCGTCTCGGCGCTCCACTGGTCGACCCCGCTGAGCTGCCCGGGTTCGGCAACCATGGCTGCGACCCCAACCTCGGCTGGGTCGACGCCTACTCCCTGGCGACCATGGTCGACGTGCCCGCCGGGCGAGAGCTGTTGACCGACTACGCCATGGCGATGACCGACCCCGCCTACCTGTTGCGGTGCCACTGCGAGAGCTACCGCTGCCGGCAGATGGTCGAGGGCACCGACTGGCAGATCCCGCAGCTGCAGGCGCGCTACCGGGGGTGGTGGACGCCGTACGTGCAGGGCCTCGTCGACGCCGCGGCGGGTCGCTGACGCATACCGCCCGTCGGTCCGGCTCCGCGCTCGGGGCGAAGCTCGACGGCTTAGGTGGCCTGGGTGGGCGCCGCGGCGAACGCCGTGGCGCTAGCGCCGGTCGTGCGGGCCGCGTAGGGGCGGGGCCGCGTGCGGTGAGGGCGCACCGTCCTGTGGACCGACGCGACCGTCCTGTGGACCGACGGGGCCGACGGGGCCGACGGGGTAACCCAGCGGCGCCGGCGCGGTGTCGTCGAAGCAGGCGAGGACGGCGGCCAGCGACGCCACGCGCCAGGCCAGCACCCGCCGCGCGGGCAGGCCGAGGTCATGAGCCGCGGGCTCGCGCTCCCAGTCCGGCAGCGTGCGCACCCGGAAGAGGCCCTCGTGCACCCGGATCCGTTCATACCTCAGGTCAAGAAGCATCTCCGAACCAGCCGAGCCGCTATCGCGCTCGGCGGACGACGAGGACAGCCCCGCACGCCAGACCGACGTGTACCAGCGCAGCGACATCGTGTCGGCCAGCCGTCCAGGGTGACGCAGGCTCACGACCTCCAGGGCAAGTCGCCCCCACAGCCCGGACGCCGCGGTGCCGTCCAGACCGTCGAGGCGCCCCAAGAACCGGGCGACCACCCGCTCCACCGCTGCGTCCTGAGGCTGAACGGGATCGCCGTAGGTGGTCGCGAGCGCCGACTGGACCATGGCCCAGTCTGCTGCGCGGAGCACGAGGCTCCACGGCTCTCCGCCGTCAGGACGCCGGCCACGGCGAGCCACCTGTGTCCATCCGTCGCGGGTTATCACGGCCTCCGGCTCCCCCGCCGCGCGGAGCACCTCGGGCCAGAACGCGGTTGGGCTTCCGAGGTGCGGTGGGAACAGGGCCCGGTCGACGGAAGGGGCGCCACCGGGCGAGAGCGTGACGAGCAGGCCAGCCGGGTGCGTCTCAGGCCGTCCTGGCCTGGAGCCGCGCACGTAGACGGGGACGACGACCGCGCGCCCGAGCCCGGCATCGCCCGTACGCCGCCGCGCGGACCGTTCGGTCACCGAGTACGGGTTCAGTCCGGAGGCGATAGCGGTCTCAGGTTGCTCCCAGGGGGCCGTCACCGCTCACCGAACCCGGGCCGCCAGAGCACCATCTCCTGCGATAACGACCCGAACCGGGGTGGTCGCTGGCCGGGACGGACGGCCACGATCTCACCGCCCACTCCCGCCGCGAAGATCCGCGCCCCGAGCTGAGCGCGGGCGTCGGCGCGTTGGGCCTGGTGTCGGAGCTCACCGGACAGCTCGTTGACCCGAGCCCGCAGCGCCGTGACCTGGTTCTCCAGCTCGAGGATGCGCTGGATGCCGGCGAGGGAGACACCCTCCTCCTGCGAGAGCCGCTGCACCTCGCGGAGCAGCGCGACGTCGCGGCCGGAGTAGCGCCGGCCACCGCCGCGGGTCCGTGAGGGCGACACCAGGCCCAGCCGGTCGTACTGGCGCAGGGTCTGCGCATGCATACCGGCCAGCTGCGCGGCGACGGAGATGACGAAGACCGGGGTGTCGTCGTCGGGGCCGAAGCTCGACGCGCCACCCTTCAGGTGATGGCCGGTCCGGCTGGGCTCAGTCGCCACCGGAGGTCCTTCCGTCAGTCGCGGGCGTGCCCGAAGAGGTCGGCGCGGGGGTCGGCATCGGACTCGTCCTCACGCATTCGCTCGAGGGCCTCACGCGCGGCGTCCGACAGCCGCTGCGGGACGACGACCTGCAGCTTGGCCAGGAGGTCGCCCGTCGAGCTCGTCTTCACCACGCCGCGACCCTTGACGCGCAGCACGCGGCCGGACGGCGTGCCGGGCGCGATGCGCACCTTGACCGGGGTCCCGTCGAGGGTTGGCACGGACACCGTCGCCCCGAGCGCTGCCTCGGCGAACGTCACCGGCAGGTCGACCGTCAGGTTGTCACCGTCGCGGCCGAACACGGGATGCTTGTCGACCGCGACGGTGAGGATCATGTCGCCCGCCTCTGCTCCCGCGTCACCGCGAGAACCCTTGCCGCGCAACCGGATCTTCTGCCCGTCACGCACACCGGCCGGGATGCGCGTGGTGATCCGCTGCCCGTCCGGCGCCTGTAGGCTCACGGTCGACCCGGCCACCGCGTCGCGGAAGGTCAGGGTCGTGCGAGCCTGGACGTCGGCGCCCTTGCGGGGCCCGCGGGGGGCGCCGAACGTGTCGTATCCGCCGTAGGAACCGCCTGGGTATGCGCCGCCGCCGGCCTGCGAGAACAGACCACCGAGCAAGTCCTCGAGGTCGGGCTGACCCCCCGATCCCCCGGTCGTGTAGCGCGACCGGCCACCGGCCGCTCCACCGTTGAACATCCCCGAGAACAGGTCCTCGAACTGCCCGGCCGACCCGCCGCCGCCCGCCGTGAAACGGGCACCGCCGCGAGCCATGGTGCGGATCTGGTCGTACTGCTGGCGTTGCTCGGCGTCGGAGAGCACCGAGTAGGCCTCGCCGATCTCCTTGAACTTGGCTTCCGCTCCGGCGTCCCCGGCGTTCTGGTCGGGGTGCAGCTTGCGGGCCAGCTTGCGGTAGGCCTTCTTGATCGCTGCCTTGTCGGCGTCGGAGGAGACGCCGAGCGTGGCGTAGAAGTCCTTGTCGAACCAGTCGCTTCGTGGGCTGCTAGCCATCTCGGCGTCCCTCCTCTCGTAGGCCTCTGGTCACCATGCCACCGATCCTCAGGTGGGGTCGGCGACCGACACCCGGGCCGGGCGCACGACCCGGTCGCCCATCTTGAACCCGGGCTGGATCACCTGGACGACGGTGGTCGTCGTGGCGTCCTTAGCCAGCTCGGCCTCGACGTGCATGAGCGCCTCGTGGATGGCCGGGTCGAAGGCCTGGCCGGGCTCACCGATCGACGTCACGCCGAACCGCCCGAGGATGCCCTCGAGCTTGTCGGCGATCGCGGCGGACGGCGTGCCCTCGAGGTCGCCGTGCTGGCGGGCCGCGTGGATGTCGTCGAGCACCGGGAGCAGCGCCTCGACGACCTGGGTCACCCCGCGGTCGCGAGCGACGTCGCGGTCACGGTCGACGCGCTTCTTGTAGTTGACGTACTCCGCCTGGACCCGGCGCAGGTCCTCGAGGTGCTCGGCCGCCCGGCGGGTGTCGGGGTGCTCGTCACCGTCCGGTCTGTCGGGTTCCTGAGCCGGTGGGGTGTCGTCGAGGGACGAGAGGTCGGCGGGGACGTCGTACTCGTCCTCGCCGCCCGGCTCGGCCGAGGCGTCACCGCCATGCCCACCCTGGCCGGCGTGACCGGCGGGCTGGTGGGCCCCAGGATCCGTCTTGTCCGGCCCCGCAGGGCCGGCCGG
>JALZBI010000196.1 GCA_030947565.1 Actinomycetota bacterium | reverse complement strand
CCGGTGACACAGGTCCGCAGCGTCGAGACGTCAGGGCGGGCCCCGGCCGGCTCGTGCAGCATCGCCGCATACATCGTCGGCACGCCCTCGAAGACGGTCACCTTGTCCCGAGCGATGACCTCGAGCGCCTTGGCCGGGGCGAAACGGGGAAGCAGGGTCAGGCACGACCCGCAGAGCACCGACGCGTTGAGCCCGCAGGTCAGGCCGAAGACGTGAAACAGCGGCAGGCACCCCATCACGACGTCGTCCGGGGTCAGCTCGAACAACGTCTCCGCGCAGGAGGCGGCGTTGCTGGCCAGGTTGCGGTGGGTCAGCTCGGCACCCTTGGCCTGACCGGTCGTCCCGGAGGTGTAGAGCAGCACCGCCGTGTCGTCGTCGCCGCACTGCACCAGCGGCGCGGCCTCGTGCCCGCTGAGATCGGGGCCCATCGCACCGACGGCGAGGACATCGACGCCCAGCGGTTCCCCCGCAGCCTGCGCCGCCTGGGCCATGTCCTCCCAGGCGAAGACCAGCGTCGCGCCCGAGTCGGTGAGGTAGTAGGCGACCTCCCGCTCAGTCAGCAGCGGGTTCATCGGGACGACAACGGCGCCGGCGTGCAGGGCCCCGTAGAAGAGGATCGGGAAGGCGGGCACGTTGGGCAGCACCAACCCGACCCGGTCACCCGGCTGGAGACCACGGTCCTTGAGCAGCGAGGCGACGCGGGCGGCGGCGGCGGACAGCTCGGCATAGGTCTGTGTGTAGTCGTCGAGCCGCAACGCCGGCCGGCCGCCGTGCTGGGCTGCGGTGTCGTGCAGGTTCTGGGCCAGGTTCATCAGCTGTCCACACTTTCGGTCTCGGAGGTGCCGGACGGACGGGGATACGCCGCCTTGGGGCGGTCCTTCAGGAAGTCGGCAACGACCGCGGCGGACGTGCGCGGCTCCTCCAGGAGAAACAGGTGCCCTCCGCCTCGGACGACGTGCAACCGGGCATGGGGTATGCGCCAGGCCAGGATCCGTCCGTTGACCAAGGGCACGATCGGGTCGTCGTCTCCCGACATCACCAGGGTCGGCTGGCGCAACCGGTGCAGCCAGGGCATGCTGCTCCAGCCCTGGATGGCGTACAGCTGGTGCAGGTAACCGCCCCAGGTCGGCGGCCGCGCGAAACGGCCGACCGACAGCTCCGGCGGCGGTCCTCCCCGACGTGAGCGGCCGCCGTACAGCGCGCCCGCAACGGACCGGAAGTACTCCGGGTCGTGGTACCGGCGGGGCGTGCTCATCTCCAGCAGGACCGCTGGTGAGCCGGGCACACCACCAATCCCAGGCATGGTGGCCGCCAGCACCAGCCGACGGACCCGGTCCGGTGCCTGGTGGGCGAGCTGCTGGGCGATGGCTCCGCCGAGGGACACGCCCAAGACGTCGACCTGCTGCTCACCCAATGCGGTCAGCAGATGCTCGACAACCCGTGCGACCGCCGGCATCCGGCGCGGAACCCGCCAGCCGTCCGAGGCTCCGGTCCCCGGGGCATCGAAGGTGATGGTGCGAAACCCTCGAGGTACGAGCTGCCGTTCGAGG
Source organism: Actinomycetota bacterium (assembly GCA_030947565.1). Lineage (GTDB taxonomy): Bacteria > Actinomycetota > Actinomycetes > Actinomycetales > Dermatophilaceae > Lapillicoccus. The sequence goes on along the minus strand of JALZBI010000196.1, from coordinate 3,786 downwards.
GGCTCCCACATGCCGAGGTTGCCCCCCAACCCCATCACGAGGAGCAGCGGCCGACCCGTGCCACGCACCGACATCTGGAGGCTGAGCCCGTCGACGACCACCCGGGACTGGACGGCCGGGGGTGAGGACGACTGCCGTCTCACGTCGCGAAGACGTACGTTCCGGGTGCTGGGTCCAGCACCGTATGGTGTGCGCTGCCCAGCGTCTTCGGTGCCGCCTTCTCACGGCCGGAGTGAGTGGACAGCCAGACAACGAAGTCGGTCCACCAGCTCCCAGGTGTCGGTTCTAAGGTTTCGAGGAACTGCTGCGGGTCGTCAGGCGTCTCGTCGCTGGCCCGGTAGCTGGACTTGACATTGCCGGGCGGGTTGACGAGCGCGGCGATGTGACCGTTGGTGGACAGCACGAACCGGCTGCGGCCGCCTAGGAGATGCACGCTTCGGTAGCAGTTGGCCCACGGACAGATGTGGTCGGCGATACCGGCGACGACATATGAGTCCACGGTCGCCTTCGACAGGTCCACCGCCGCCCCCAGGACGACCGCCTCCCCGGGGTGGGTCAGCGCATTGGTGACGGCCAGTTCGAGAAAGTCGGCGTGCAGGTGTGCGGCCATCCGCGTCGTGTCAGCGTTCCAGTAGAGGACGTCGAACGCCGGCGGCTGCTTGCCGAGCAGGTAGTTGTTCACCCAGTAGTTCCACACCAGGTCGCCGGGTCGCAGCCAGGCGAAGATCTCGGCCAGCGACCGGCCGTCCAGATATCCCGCCGCCCGAGACCGGGCGGCGGCGGCGGCCGCGACCTGCGGGCTGGTCAACGAGGACATCAGCCCGGCGTGGGACTGGTCCAGGAGCGTCACACCGAGGGCGAACCCGGCCAGCCGGTGCTCTTGTCCGCTGGCCACGAGGTACCCCAGCGTCAGCGACGAGATGACACCCCCGGCGCAGAGCGAGAACAGCACGCTCTTGCTGCTGCGCGAGATGTCCTCCACAGCCCCAAGGGCTTCGAGCACCGCGGCGACGTATGCGTCCAGCCCCCAGTCCGCGTGTTCGCGGTCCGGGTTGCGCCAGGAGAGCATGAAGACCTGCTGCCCAGAGGCGACGAAGTGCTCCACCATGCTCCGGCCCGGCGCCAGGTCGGCGATGTAGTACTTGTTGATGGTCGGAGGGACCATCAGCAGCGGCACCGTGCGGACCCGTGACGTCTGAGGGGTGTACTGGATGAGCTCGAACATCTCCGTCCGCAGCACCACCGACCCCGAAGTCACGGCCAAGTCCCTACCCACGGCGAAGGCCGTGGTGTCGACCATGCTCGGCACCCGCGGCTTGACGGCCATGTCGGAGGCGAAGTTCCGTGCTCCGCGCAGGTAGCTCGCGCCTCCCGTATCCAACGCCGTCTTCAGCGCCGCCGGGTTGAGCACCGGGCTGTTGCTGGGGCTCAGTGCTTCAACGATGTTCTGGGCGACGAACGACAGCCGCTCGTGGTCCTTCCACCCTAGGTCCACCTCCGACAGCAGCTCGGTCGTGGCCTGGCCGGTCACCAGGTACGCCTGTAGCAGCCGGTGCAGCACCGGGTTGCCACTCCATGCCTGGTCGGCGAAACGACGGTCCTTCGGCCCAGGCGCAACCGTCGAGGACCCGATGGCCACCTTCGCCAGCTCGGCCGCCGTCGACGCGGCCCGACGGCCCACAGCCCATGGCCGGGAAGCCAGCTGGGCGCCCAGCCGTAGACCCGGCATACCCGGGTTGAAGCGCCGGAACGGGCTGAAGGCCGCCTCGACCAGCAACGAGTCCAAGGGAGCCGCGACGTCGACGTTGTCCCCACCCATCCCACGATCCGGCGGGGACCCTGGGACCCGCTCAGGTGCCGCTGCATGTGACGACTGGTCGGGTTGCTGACGCGTGGAGCGCCGCGGTTGGGGTCGCGTCCGCCGGGTGGCCGCAACCGTGGGTCGGTGCGCAGCGTCGACAGCCAAGGCCACTCCTTCGAAGCGGGTACACACACAGCCGACGAAGTCGGCCGTCGCCCCGACCCTAATCCCGCACGCCTCCGCCGGCCATCAGGAGGCTTGATCCGTAGGCCTACAGCAGACGGGCCCGGCTGCACCGCATCACGCCGTCACGCCGTCACGGGGTGCCCCCTAGGTTGTCCGGGATGCCTCCTGCTGGCGCGAACCGAGACGGTGCGAGGGTGAGAGCTGCCAACGCATCAAGACCGCCGTGGAAGGTTCGTCCGCGTCGGCGGCGGCCCATTCCGACGGCGTCGCCTATCCCATCTTGACGAGCTGGCTGGCTGTCGCCCGGCCGGCTCGTCGTCGCATGCGTCAAGGCGAAGCGCGACCACGGTCGCGAGGTGGCGGGGTCCGTGCCTGCCGGCCGGCTCGTCATTCGAGGCGGAACGCGCCGTCGGACCCCTGCGAGGGACGCCCACGATCGCGGCCTCAGCGCGGGAGACTGAGAACAATGCACGCGGCGACACCTCGACGGCAGAACTCCGACGGTCGAGCCGCCCTGGTCCATGGCCTCACTGGTCTCTGAGACTGGGCTCAGACTGGGCCGCCCACGAGGCCGGTATGCGGCCACGGCAAGCCGGGGTGGACGTTCTCGCTCGGTTCGCGGTTCCGGGTGCGCGGTGAGTCGGCGATGAGCCGGTTCTCGCCGCATGCGTGGGATAGCGCGGCGGACACCTCATGCGCGAAGCGACCGCGCCGCGACACATGGGGGACCGTCTTCGGCGCCTTCGTTCCCGCTAGCCACGCCGGCCCCCAGCCGTCGTCACCAAAGAGTGACCGTCTCACCCCGGCCGGGGACGATGACGTCGGTCCGCTGGCCCGACCGAGCCACGAGATCCACGAACTCCGATACGGGAGAACGAAACACGCCGTAGTCGTCGTGGTGGACGGCGACCACGCGCGGTGCGGGCACCTGCCCCAGCAGGGTCATTCCCATCGGTGCATCCATGGTCACGGTATGGAACAAGATGCGCGTCCCCCCGAGATGGGCCATGACGACGTCGACGGGACCGTGCCGATCCTGGATATCGTCGAGGTGTGAACCCGGCAACGTGTCACCGGTGATGTAGAGGAGGCGAACGCCCGAGGGCGACTCGTGCCGCAGCAGCGACCCCATGACGGGTGGCAGCAAAGGGGCAACCACCCCTCGACCGTGCACCCCGGGCAGGGCGTGGATCTCCAGGCTCTCGCCGGGCGCTTCCAGCTGATGCATCGACCAGGTCGGCAAACCCTGGGCGTCGAAGCCCCAGTGCCGCAGTCGCGAGGCGGCTGCCGGCGTGGTCAACACCGGAACTGAGCGGTCGAGTCCGCGTCGGGCCACCCGGTCGAAGTGGTCCCCGTGCAGGTGTGACAGGACCACGGCGTCGAGCGCTGGCAGGGCGTCGACCGACATGCTCGGCTGGGTAAGCCTTCGGGACCACAGCCCTTTTCCCAGGTACGCGCGTTGGCCCCGGTGCAGGAAGTTGGGATCGGTCAACAGCGTGAACGACCCGAGCCGGAGGATGGTCGTCGCCGTCCCGATGAACGTCAGCGAAGCGGTCGGGGCCGTCATATGGTCAGATCACCCGCCGAGGGACGCCACTGGCCCCGACTCACGTCAACCGTCACGACCGGTTACTACCCGCGTAGATCCTGAGTATGCACGGCCGCCTCGGCGACTGGCCGGTCCGCCGCCCGAGCAGGGCCTGTTCTTACGGGCTGCGGGGGGAGGGGGGAGCCGTGTCCACTCGACGCTCGACCAGCCGTTGCGCTCGGCCACCACCGCTGCGTCGCCTCGAAGCGCG
>JALZBI010000028.1 GCA_030947565.1 Actinomycetota bacterium | reverse complement strand
AGCGCCGCGGCGAGCACAAGGGGCGTATGCCGCACGACCCGCCACGCGGTGCGCAGATCGGTCGCCTTCTCCACCGCGCCGTCACCGGCGGGATCGCGCAGCCGTGCCTCCCGCGCCAGCAGCAGCGGGTCGGGCCGTAGCCGCACGGCCACGACCACGGCCGTGGCCACGAGGGTCACGACGCTGATGACGAACGGACCGGTGCGGGTCGGCACGTGCAGCCAGCCCGCAACGGCTCCTCCAGGACCGGTGAGGTTGGGGCCGAGCACCGAGCCGATGGTCGTCGACCACACGACGGTGCTCAGGTCGCGCCCGCGGCGGGCCGGGACCGCGAGGTCGGTGGCGGCATACCGGGTCTGCTGGTTCGACGCGGTGACCGCGCCGAGGAGCACCGCCCCCACGAGGAGCACCGGGAACGAGCGCACGGTGCCCGCCACGATGCACAGGGCGGCCCCCAGGGCGCCGACGAGGTAGCCGATGCTCAGCCCGGGGCGCCGGCCGTGGTGGGCCATGTAGCCCGCAAGGACTGCGGCGCCGACGGCGGCGCCGAGCACCTGGGCGGTCTGAGCCAGGCCCGAGAGCGAATCAGATCCGGTGACGTCCTTGGCCAGCAGGGCGGCCACGGCGATGGCCGAGCTGAGCCCGACGCCCCCGATCGCCTGGCTCACGACGAGGGTGCGCACCGTATGCCGCTGCGCCCGGGCCAGCTCGTCGGTGTGGTCGGTGGCGGGGTCGGCCGCCGAACCGGTGTCGAGGGAGGTCATCGCGGGCGAGTCTAGGCACCAGCGCCGACAGCCGGGCCGCAGCGCACCGTCAGCCGGTGTTGCGCAGCCCCGCCGCGATGCCGTTGACGGTCAGCAGCAGCGCGCGCTGGAGGTCGGAAGGGGGCTCCTCGCCGTCGGGCACGGCCCGCACTCGAGCGAGCAGGTTGGACTGCAGCGCGTGCAGCGGTGCGAGGTAGGAGTCGCGCAGCTCCAGCGTGCGCCGCAGCACCGGGGCCGACGCGAGCAGCGACTCCTGGCCCGTGACGGCGAGCACCTCGGTCACGGTGCGCTCGTGCTCCGCCCGGATCAGGTCGAACAGCCCCGCCGACCCGTCGGGCACCAGGGTGCGCACATAGCGGGCGGCGATGTCGAGGTCGGTCTTCGACAGGGTCATCTGCACGTTGGAGAGGAAGGTGCGGAAGAACGGCCACTCGCGGTACATCGCCGTGAGGGTGTCGCCGCGACCGTCCTCCCGGGCGGCGGCCAGCCCGCTCCCGACGCCGTACCAGCCGGGCAGGATGATCCGGGACTGGGTCCAGCCGAACACCCACGGGATGGCCCGTAGGTCGTCGAGCCCGCCGGTGCCACCCGGCCGCTTGGCCGGTCGCGAGCCGATATTGAGCTTGCCGAGCTCGTCGACCGGCGTCGCGGCCACGAAGAAGGGCACCAGCCCGGGGTCACGAACGAGCCGCCGGTAGGCGTCTTGTCCGGCCGCGGCGACCAGGTCCATGGCGCGGTCCCACTCCACCAGCACCTCGCTACGCAGTCGCGGGGTGCGGTGCAGGATCGACGCCTCGACGACGGCCGCCAGGGCGCTCTCCAGGTTGAGCCGGCCGAGCTTGGGCAGCGTGTACTTGTCGGAGAGGACCTCGCCCTGCTCGGTGATCTTGATCGGGCCGTCGAGGCTGCCGTCCGGCTGCGACAGGATGGCCTCCGCCGTCGGCCCACCCCCGCGGCCGACCGACCCGCCCCGGCCGTGGAAGAGCCGCAGCACCACGCCGTGCTCGCGGGCAACGTCACGCAGCGCCCGCTGCGCGCGGTGGATCTGCCATTGGGAGGCGGCGATCCCCGCGTCCTTGGACGAGTCGGAGTAGCCGAGCATGATCTCCTGCACGTCGCCACGGGCGGCCACCACCCGCCGGTAGGACGGGTCGCTCAGCAGGGCCTGCAGGAGCGGCCCGGCCGCCTCGAGCTCGGCCACGGTCTCGAACAGTGGGGCGAACCCGATCCGGGCCACCGCCGGCGAGTGCGGACCGCCCAGGTCGACGAGCCCGGCCTCGCGGGCGAGGACGACCACCGCGAAGAGGTCGTCGACGTCATGGGTCATCGACACGATGTAGGTCTCGACGGCGTCGCGGCCGTAGGTGTCGAGCGCGAGCCGGACGGTGTCGAAGATGTCGAGGATCTGCGTCGTCTCCGGGCCCAGGTCACCCCGCACAGCGCCCACGAGCGGACGCCGGCTGGTCAGCTCGAGGGAGAGGTAGGCGATCCGGGCCGGTCGGTCGAGGTCGGCGTAGCGCTCGTCGAGCTCTCCCACCCGGTCGACGAGGGGAGCCAGCGCGGCATGGTGGCGCTCGCTGTGCTCGCGGATGTCCAGCGTGGCCAGACCGAGCCCGACCGCGGTCGTCGTGCGGACGAGGCGCAGGATCGCCCCGTCGGCGGTCAGCTGGTCGCCGTTGGCCACCATCGAGTCGCGGATGAGCGTGAGGTCGGCCAACAGCTCGTCGAGGTGGCGGTAGTCGCGCCCCGGCTCGTGCGCGAGGCCCGCGGCGAGCCGGTCTCGGGTGCGCTGAAGGCGGACCCGTACGAACGACAGCTTGAGCCGGTAGGGCTCCTCCGCGTTGAGCCGGCGCACCGCGGCATACGTGAGGGGAAGGGCCTCGGCGTCGGCCTCGAGGCTGGCGGTGAGCGCATCGGTGACACGGACCACCCGGGTGGAGGCGGAGACCTCGGTGAGCAGGTCGTCCACCTGCTCGACGAGCACCCGGAGCCCGGCGAGATGCTGGAGGTTGAGGACGTCGAGGGTCACCTGGGGGGTGACGTTGGGGTTGCCGTCACGGTCGCCGCCGGCCCAGGTGCCGAAACGCAGGGGCCGGGCGTCGGGGGGGAGGGTGACGCCGATGGTGGCGAGGCTGCGGTCGAGCTCCTGGAGCAGGCCGGGGACCACCGACGTGGCGAGCGAGCGCAGGTAGTAGGTCGCGGTGCGGGCCTCGTCGGTCGGTTGCGGCCGCACGATGCGCAGCTCGTCGGTCTGCCACAGCAGGTCGACCAGCTCGGCCAGCCGGCGGTCCCGCTGTCCTCCGGGGGTGCGGGTCGGGCGGCGGGGGTCCTCCGACGCGTCGACGACGTCGGCGATCTTGCGCAGCAGGGTGAGCACCGTGCGCCGGGTGGCCTCCGTGGGGTGGGCGGTGAAGACCGGCCGGTACTCGACCCGGGCCAGCACCTCCTCCACGAGACCGCGGTCGACGGTGCCGTCCTCCAGCGCCGCCCCGATCCGGCGCACGGCGCCCTCGAGCGGGCTCTCCTCCCCCTGGGACAGCTCCTGGTAGCGGTGCAGCTGCTCGGTGACGTTGACAAGCTGGAAGTATGCGGTGAAGGCGCGGGCCAGGACGACGGCCGTGGCGTCGTCGACGTCCGACAACAGGCGGTGCAGGGCTTCGTCACCAGGCTCACGGGCTACCGCCCGGACCTTCTCGACGAGCGCGAGCAGCTCGGGGCCCTCGTGCCGGGTCAACGCCTCCCCGAGGAGGGAGCCGAGCTGCCGCACCGACGCGCGCAGCGCCGCGTGCTGCTGGTCGGAGGCGACCCCACCGGCGAACCGGGCGACATCGGCCCCGTCGGGGAGGCGGCGGTCGCGTGCGTCGCGCGCCTCCACGAGCGTGTCGGAGGCACCCACCGGTCTCGTGGTCTCGCGGCCCGTCATGCGCGCCAGTCTGGCTGGCCGGTGTGACGGCCGTGTGGCGTGGTCGCGGGGTGGGACACCCGGCGGCCCCCGGCTACCAAGACCCGCTGCTCGACCCGCCGATCCCGCCGCCGGAGAAGCCACCGCCGCCGCTGAACCCGGAGCCGCCGGACGACCCGGAGCTGGCGGTCGCCGCGAAGGTGCCACCGGCGCTGGACGCGAAGCTGCCTGCGCCGTCGGCGATCCCGGTGAAGTTGGGGAACATCGCCCCGTTGTAGATGTACCAAGCCGGCATCAGGAGCGGCTGGCCCGCCGCCTGGGCCGCCTCGGCGACCTTCTGGAACGTGCCGGCCCACCGGTCGGCCACGCCGAAGACGATGGCGTAGGGCAGGTAGCGGCTGAAGATCGCCGAGGCCTCCTCGAACCGGATCTGGCTGGCCTCGGCGGTCACGAGGTACTGACGGAAGCCGAGCGACTGCGCATACACCGCCGAGCCCTCGGCCGTCCTGGCCGCCATCCGCTTGCCGAGGATCCGGAAGATCAGGCCGGCCACCACGAGCCCGATACCGAGGACGACGCCGGACGGGATGCCGATCCCGAAACCCCCCGTGCGGTCGATGCCGTAGGTCGCCGCCCCGAGCAAGAACCCGGTCGCCACCCCAGCCACGATGAGCAGCAGCCCCAAGGCCTGCCAGCCGGCGCGGGCCCGCTGGGGCGACTTGCGGAACCATCCGCGCTGCACGACCTCGTCGTACATCTGGCCGATCGCGCGGTGGAGCGTGGTCGCGAACTTGTACTTCAGCTCGGACAGCGCCACCTGGTCACCGGCCTCGAAGATGCCCTCGAGCACGGTGGACTCGTAGCGCCGCAGCGCCTCACCCGGGGGGGTGGGGAGGCGGGTGAGGTTCCAGTCGGTGCGCGAGAAGACGGCCCCGGACTGCGTCTCCTCGATGCGGAGGAACCCGCGCACCGCGAGGTCCATGACGGTCGCCGACACGTCGACGGTGTCGGCGGACTCGTCGATGACCGTGCCGACCATCCCGGGTTGTACGCCGGGTGGCGGGTTGAACTGCACGGCGATCTCCGGGCGTCGCCCCTTGACGACGGGTGGCACGGCGGGAGGGGAACCAGACGGATCGGAGCCGGTCGCGCCGCGGGCGCCAGGACTCAGGCCCGGGGTCAGCCCGGCGTACCACTCGTCGCGACCCCGGCTGGAGACCAGGACGCCCATGACGCCCGCGGCGACGAGCGGCACCCCGACGCCCCCGGCCAGGGCGAGCGAGGTCAGGACCTTCGCCTGGCCGGCGCTGACCGCCGACCCGGACGTGCGGATGTCAGGGGCCAGTGCGCCGAACGCGGTGCGCGGGAACTGGCTGTCGATGGTGAGGTTCTCGTTGCCGAGGAGGTTCGAGACGGCGAACGTCGCGGTCGCGCCCGCGGTGGCCGTGTCACACGGCTCCCCGGGGTCGGTGTTGCCGCGCACGCACTTGACCTGAGTGATCGACGCCGGACCCTTGACCGTGATCGTCACCTGGTCCTTCGGGATCGGGTCGCCCTTGAAGACGTTGTAGAAGAGCTCGGCCGTCGCGGCGCTGCCGGCCGAGCCGCCCGAGCCGCCCGTGGCGCCCGTGGCGCCCGTCGCCGGGATGGGGTTGACGATGTTGGCCAGGTGGTAGGTGAGCACGTAGGTCTGGGCGAACCCGTCGACGTAGGTCTTGGCGTCGCCGACCTTGATCTGCGTGGCACCGTTCGCGCCGTCGGTGAGGCTCGTCTTGGTCGACGCGCCGGTGGGGCTCGTGACGCTCTGGAGGTCGAGGGCGTAGTAGCGGTAGGAGCTGTCATCGCTTCCCTCGACGGTCTGCCGGGTGACGATGTTGCGGATGATGCCGTGCTTGCGGCCCCCGCTCGTGCCGAACCGGTAGTCGATGGTCTCGGTGAACGTCGCGCCGCCGTCAGGGTCGGCGACGATGCCGGCCGTGTAGGAGGCCATCCGGTCGTACGCGTCGTTGGCGGCTGGGAGGCCCTTAGGGGCCGTGTTTGCCGTGGCTGCCGTGGATGCCGTGGATGCCGTGGCTGAAGTGGCCGCGGATGCGGTGGCCGGCAGGGCGACGAAGGACAGTGCCGCGAGGAGCAGCAGCCCCCACACCGCCAGCAGGCGCGCGCGCGGGGGGTGGCTCATCGCTCCTGCCTCGTGCTCATGGCCCGCTCGGCCTCGCGCCGGTCCTGTCGCTCGCGCAGCGAGTTGCGCTTGTCGTACTCCCGCTTGCCGGTGGCCAGGGCGATCTCGACCTTGGCCCGCCCGTCCTTGAAGTACAGCGCGAGGGGCACGATCGTGCGGCCCTTCTCACGGGTCTTGCTCGAGATCTTCTCCAGCTCCTCGCGGTGCAGGAGCAGCTTGCGGCGGCGCCGCGGGGCGTGGTTGGTCCAGGTGCCCTGGGTGTACTCGGGGATGTGCACCCCTTCGAGCCAGAGCTCGTCGCCCGTGAACTGGGCGAATCCGTCGACGAGGGAGGCCCGCCCCATCCGCAGGGCCTTGACCTCCGTACCCGTCAACGCGATGCCCGCCTCGAAGGTGTCTTCGATGTGGTAGTCGTGTCGCGCCTTGCGGTTGCTCGTGATCACCGCGCGACCGCGTTCCTTCGCCATCGACCTGCCTCCCAGCCGCTGTCCCCCGCCCGGTGCCCGGTGCCTTCATCGGGGCCTCCACCCGGAACGGTACCGTCCGCCACTCCGACGGCGGTGCGGCGTCAGCGGTTCCCGGGGTGCTCGCGTCAGGTCAGAGCCACTTGACCGGGTCGACGAACTGGCCGTTCTCCAGCGTCTCGAAGTGCAGGTGGCAGCCGGTGGAGTAGCCGGTGGTGCCCGAGTAGGCGATGAGCTGCCCCCGCTTGACGGTCCCTCCGGTCACGACGAAGGACGTCAGGTGGTTGTAGGTCGTGACCAGGTCGACGCCGCTGACGATGCCGTGGTCGATGAGGACCCGGTTGCCGTAGCCGCCGCCCCAGCCCGCGCTGATGACGGTGCCGTCGGCCGCAGCCACCACCGGGGCGCCGCACGGCACCCCGAAGTCGGTGCCGGAGTGCAGCTTCCACACCAGAAGGATCGGGTGGAAGCGCATGCCATAGGGCGAGGTGATGGGCCCGCTGGCGGCCGGGGTGAGGAAGCCGGTGCCGCCGACGGTCGGCGTGTATGCGCGGCCGGCGGCGGCCGCTGCTGCCGCCCGGGCCGCCTCGGCGGCCGACGCGCTACGAGCCTGCGCCTCAAGGGTGGCCTGAAGCGTGGCCTGCTCGGCTTGCGCAGCGGTGAGACGGGCCTGTTCCTCGGCCCGCTTCGACTCGACCTGGGCGGCATACGCGGCCTGCTGGGCGAGCAGGGTGTCGAGATGGAGCTTGGCGTCGGCCGCGGCCGCTCGCGCCGAGGCCGCGGAGGCGAGAAGGTCCTCCGCCTGCTTCTTCAGGGCCGTGACCTCGGCCTGCACCGTTCTGAGGTAGGCCTCCTTCGCCGTCGCCTCCGACCGGGCGTTCTTCAGCTCCTTGATGGCGCTGTCGGCCATGGACCCGACCTGGTCGGCGAGCACGACCCGCGTGGCGAAGTCGTCGGCGCTGTCGTCGCCGAAGGCCACCGACATCTGGGATCCGGTGGAGCCGCCCTGGAACAGGTCCGCGGCGAAGCGGTCGAGGGTGGCCTGGCTGTCGGCGAGCTCCTTGGCGTTGGCGGCCCGGTCCGTGACCGCCCTGGCCTCGTCGGCCTTGGCGACGGCCAGCTGCGCGGCCACGGTGTCGTTGTGCTGCGTGGCGGACTGCTCCCCGGCCAGCGCCTGCGCCAGCGCGGCCTGCGCGGCGGGCAGCTGGGCCTGGGTCGCCTCGAGCTGGAGGTAGGCCGTGGAGAGGTCGGCGGAGGTGTCGTCGAGGGCGGCCTTGAGGTCACCGACGCGCTGGTCCGCGGTCCGCTTGTCGTCACCGGTGTCGGCGCTGGAGGGCGTCGCGACGCCGACTCCGAGCGCCAGCGCACAGAGCGCGGCCAGGCCGGAGCCCAGCGCCCGCCTGGGCCGCGGACCGCGCTCGGGCCTCGTCGTCATGGACGTCCTTCGTCTGATGTCTGGTGGTGCCGCCAGTAGCGCAGGTGGTGCCGGTGGGCAGTTGGTGCCGAAGGTCGCGCTGGGTCAGTCGCTAGACCCTCAGGTAGCGCCGCAGGGTGAAGCCGGAGGTGAGGATGGCCAGACCCACGACGCCGCCGATGACCCACGGGGCGATGGCGACGACGTCCGGCACCCCGATGAACGCTGTGTCGACCAGGGCGGTGCTGAGGTAGCCGGAGATGCCGTAGCGCACGGTCGCCCAGAGCAGCGACATGGCCAGCCCGGCCCCGATGACGGCGGCCACGACCGTCTCCATGATGAACGGCATCTGGATCGTGAAGTTCGAGGCGCCGACGAGGCGCATGATCCCGGTCTCCCGCCGCCGGCTGAACGCGGTCTGCCGGATCGTCGTGGCCATGAGCAGGGTCGCGCAGAGCACCATGAGGACGGCGAGCGCGATGGCCGACCACGAGACGACGTTCATGAACGTGAAGAACTTGTCGAGCAGCTGCTTCTGGTCCTGCACCTTGCCGACGCCCGGTGCGCCCTGGAACGAGCTGGCGATGACGTCGAACTTGCTCGCGTCGGTCAGCGACACCCTGAAGGAGTCGGCGAACGCGCGCTCGGTGGCCTGCTCACCGAGCGGGCTGTTGCGGAACTGGTCCTTGAACCGTTGGTACGCCTCGGCCTGGGTCTCGTAGAAGACCTCCTTGACCGGCGGCTTCATCTGCTCGAGCTGCGCCTTGACCGCGTCGCGCTGCGCCGACGTCGTCGCCGCACCGGCGCAGTTGGGGTAGAGCGACTTGTCGACGCACAGGAAGACCGACACCTGGACCCGGTCGTACCAGTAGTCCTTCATCGTGTCGACCTGTCGCTGAGCGAGCAGCCCGAGGCCGAGCAGGTACATCGAGATCATCGTCACGAGGACGACGGACACCACCATCGAGACGTTGCGGCGCAAGCCGTTGCCGATCTCGCCGAGGAGGAAGCCGAGCCTCACGACGTCACCGCCCGTCGCGGCTGCGCCGCAGCTTCAGGCGGGAGGTCCGCGGCTCCTGGGGGCCCACGGCAACGAGGTCTCCGGAGTCGGGTCCGCCGCCGGTGGCCGCACCGGCCTCCCCGCGCATACCGCCGGTGGGGCGTGGTGCGTGTCCCTCGCCCTGGTCCGGCTCGCCGCGGCGGCCCGGGTTGGTGTCCCAGTCGGGCTTGACGATCTCGCCGGTGTTGTACTCGCCGCCGGCGTCGTCACGCACGATCGAGCCGTCGCGCAGCTCGATGACCCGCTTGCGGAACGCGTTGACGATGTGCAGGTCGTGGGTGGCCATGACGATCGTCGTGCCCGACCGGTTGATCCGGTCGAGCAGGCCGACGATCTCGAGGCTGATGCCGGGGTCGAGGTTACCGGTGGGCTCGTCGGCCAGGAGGATCGCGGGCTTGTTGACGATGGCCCGGGCGATGGCGACCCGTTGCTGCTCGCCTCCGGACAGCTCGTGCGGAAGGCGCTTCTCCTTGCCCTCGAGGCCGACGGTGCGCAGCGTCTCGGGGACGGTCTGCCGCACGACCGACCGCGACGTGCCGATGACCTGGAGGGCGAAGGCGACGTTCTGGTAGACGGTCTTGTTGGGCAGCAGCCGGAAGTCCTGGAAGACCGTGCCGATCTCGCGCCGCAGCTGCGGCACCTTGCGGTCGGGCAGCCGCGACAGCTCGCGGCCGGCGACCAGCACGGTCCCGGAGGTGGCGTTCTCCTCGCGCAGGGCGAGGCGCAGGAGCGTGGACTTGCCGGAGCCGGACTGGCCCACGACGAAGACGAACTCGCCGCGCAGGACCTCGAGCGACACGGAGTCGATGGCGGGTCTGGTCGTGCGCGGGTACTTCTTCGTCACGGTGTCGAACAGGATCATGTCAGCGTGCCTTCGGCTCTCGGTGAGGACCCGGTGACGGGCCTCACGGGGGCGGTCGCGCCTTCGAGGGTACGTAACCCCGGCCTGAAACGGGTGTTACTGATGTGACTCCGGCGTGGCGTCACCCCGACCCGCCGGTTTCCCCCGGCATACGACACGGTATGCCGCGGCCCCGGGGCTCGAGCGGGAAATGACCAGGGCCCGCCCCATCGGGACGATAAAGAGTCCGAACGGGCCGTCCCCGGCTCCCTGGATGTCAGGAGAGTGGAGACGTGGCCAGGTCACGACCCGTCGTCAGGAGGAGCGGCGCTCCGGGTCGTCCGATCGTGGGCGACCGGTCGAGCGGGCTCCGGACGCCGACCCGGCTATGGCCCCGATGCTCTCCCGTTCCGGGCCACCCGAGGACTGCGTCGGGCTGCCGCTGAGGGTCTGCAGCGCCACGTCGTACCAGCTGCGGACCGTGGTCCAGCGGCCGAGGATCTCGACCCGGGCCCGGTCCTGCTCGCGGTCGAGGTCGCGGTCATGACCCAGGGCGACCCAGGCCAGCCCCAGGGCGGCGGTGACCCCGAAGGCCAGGGCGCCGTTGCGGAAGGCGGCGTCGACCGTGCTGTAGACGACGAGGCCGGCGGTGATCCAGATCATGATGCGGCGCGGCCAGAACCGGGTGCCCTCGGTCATGGCGAGGAAGATCCCGCACCACAGGACGTACCAGGGGTGCACGACCGCCCCCGTGAGGACCATGATCGTCAGGACCCAGGCCAGGGCGCGGACGGGCGCCACCGGACCGAGGCGCCACGCGACGCGGGCTGCGAGGGCCAGCCCGAGGAGCAGACCGATGCCCTGCACGACCGTGACCGTGGTGTCGATGACATCAGGGACCTGGAGCCACGTGAGGACGTACTCCAACCCGATGCCCAGTGCCGTGGGCGGGGACAGGATCGAGCGGATCGACGAGGGCACGCCGAGCGCGCTGACCCAGCCGAAGCCGAGGCCACAGACGACGGTGAGCGCGCAGAAGGCTGCGGCCAACCCGGCGCCGTAGCGCCAGAGGTGACCGGTCACCTCGCGGATCGACGGCACGGCACCCTTGCGGCGGCGGGCCTCGATGGCCACGACGGGCAGCAGGGCGAGGAACCCCGGAGCCTTGATCCCGCCGGCGAGGGCGACCACGACGACCGCCAGCCAGGCGCGCTGCTCCAGCGCCAGCCAGACCGCGGCGACCATGAGGCCGAGCATGAGGGCGTCGTTGTGGGCGCCGCCGACGAGGTGCATGACCACGAGGGGGTTGAGGACGGCGAGCCAGGTGGTCGCGGGCACGCTGTAGCCGAGCCGGCCGGCGATCTTGGGCAGCAGCACGGCGATGAGGACGACCCCGACCAGGGCGGGGATGCGCATGGCGACGGCCGCGGCATAGGCGTGCGCCGGGCCGGCGATGTCGACGATGAGGTGCTGGATCTGCAGCATCAACGGCCCGTAGGGCGCCGGTGTGTAGAGCCACATGGGGTCGACGTTCTGGGAGTACTGCTCCGCGACCCCGGCGGGTCCGTAGCGGTAGGGGTCGAGCTCGATGTGGACCAGCCGCCCCTGGCCGGCGTAGCTGTAGGCGTCGCGGCTGAACAGCGGCGGGGCGAACAGGATCGGCGCGGACCAGAGCCAGAGCATGGCGCGAGAGGGACTGGGGCGCCCGGCCCGCGGACGGACCCGGAGCCAGGCGTCGAGCAGGAGCAGCACGCCGACCATGAGCACGGCGGTCGCGAGGACGCGGCCGGGTTGGCTCTGTAGAGCCCCGAGGACAGGGACCTCCGAGAACGGGTTGACGTCGGGGAGGAACGCCGGCGTCAGGCTGCCGCCCATGATGAGCGCCGTGCCGAGGGTGCCGCGGCGCACCGCGGGGATCCGCCAGGCGTCACCGACGCTTCGCAGCTCACGGGACAGGGCCAGCAGCACGGGGCTCGCGGCGGGCCCCATCACGCCCTGGTCCACCGACATCCGTGGGATCCCCGCTCTCTTTGGCTTGTCTGGCTGTCTGGCGTTTCGCTGCTGGTCTGTGGGTGATGACCGGTTTCGTTCGGTGTCGGTCGGTGTCGCTGTGTGTCGCTCGGTGTCACGGTCGGTGTTGCCGTCGGGTCCGGTCCGCGATCGTCGGGGAATGGCTCCATCGAGCCGGGTGAGGTGTCGTTACCTCGCTCGGAACCGGTGTCCGCCTGTCCACCCACGACGCGTCGGGCTCTGACTCACACGGTACGACGCAGAGCCGAGACCGAGCGGGAGGCAGACGTCTTTGCGAATGCACTGAGACTACATTGAGACCTGGTGAACCGCCCAGTCTCGACACGGGTCGAGACGGGGATTCTCTTCCATCCAGGCCTACCGAAGGGTAGGCTGTCGCGCTTCGCGGCCTGGTCTCCGCCTCAGCGAGGGCCGAGCCAGGACACGCGCATCCGCTGCCCGGCCTCGGTTTTGGTCTCACGGACCTCGGGGGCTACCCGCCGGGACGCCGGTGACGACCGCAGCGCGTTCGACGCCCGAGAGCACTGGAACGGACCCGTCGTGACCTTGGTCACCCTTGGCGGCAGCGCCGTCGTTCGGGACGTCGGGGTGCTGCTCAGGCGTCGACCTCTTTCTCCCCGGTGCGCCGCCAGCGGATGCCTGACTCGATGAACCCGTCGATGTCACCGTCGAAGACCCCGGACGTGTTGCCGACCTCGTGCTCGGTGCGCAGGTCCTTGACCATCTGGTAGGGGTGCAGCACGTAGGAGCGCATCTGGTCGCCCCAGCTGGCCTTGATGTCACCGGCCATCTCCTTCTTCGCCGCGTCCTCCTCGGCCTTGCGGACGAGCAGCAGCCGCGACTGCAGCACGCGCAGGGCGGCCGCGCGGTTCTGGATCTGCGACTTCTCGTTCTGCATGGAGACGACGATGCCGGTCGGGATGTGCGTCATGCGCACGGCCGAGTCCGTCGTGTTGACCGACTGGCCGCCGGGGCCGCTCGAACGGAAGACGTCGACCTTGATCTCGTTCTCGGGGATCTCGACGGAGTCGGTGCTCTCGATGAGTGGGATGACCTCGACCGCGGCGAAGCTCGTCTGCCGGCGGCCCTGGTTGTCGAAGGGGCTGATGCGCACCAGCCGGTGGGTCCCGGCCTCGACGGTGAGGTGCCCGAACGCATACGGCGCCTTGACCTCGAAGGTCGCGGACTTCAGGCCCGCCTCCTCGGCGTACGACGTGTCGAGGACGCTGGTCGGGTAGCCGTGCCGCTCGGCCCAGCGCAGGTACATCCGCATGAGCATCTCGGCGAAGTCGGCGGCGTCGACGCCCCCCGCACCGGAGCGGATCGTGACGACGGC
>JALZBI010000195.1:4557-5341 GCA_030947565.1 Actinomycetota bacterium | reverse complement strand
GTTTGGGCCAGGCGGGCCGTTCGGCGCCGGCGGACCCTTCGGTCCGGGCTTCGGTCCGGGCTTCGGTCCCGGTTTCGGTCCGCGCGGCCGCGGCCGTCGCGGGGGGCCATTCGGCCGTCCCGGGGGCTGGCAGCAGGCCGACCTGCCCTCAACCGACGACGCCCAGGACTGGTTCACCGGGCGACTGCCCTCCGGCTGGTTTACCGGCTCGCCGTCCGTGAGCGTCGACCGCGAGGAGATCATCGTCAGCGGTGAGCTGCCGCCCGTCGACAGCGCTGCCGGTGCCGAGGGCCAGTCGTCCCAGGCGGCGGCCGAGGGCCGGATCAGCCGCTGGCGCGAGGAGACCCGCGATGAGCGGATCGCCATCGCCCTCGAGGCCGAGCAGCGCTACGGCCGCAAGGTCGCATGGGGCGCGAGCATCGGGGGCTACTCCGACCTGTTCACCCACCAGGCGATCCCGGTCATGACCCGGCTCCGTCAGCCGCAACGCCAGGTGCTCGACACCCTCGTCGACTCCGGCGTCGCCCGGTCGCGCTCCGAGGCGCTCGCCTGGGCCGTGACCCTGGTCGGCCAGCACGCCGACGAGTGGCTCACCGACCTGCGTGACGCCATGGCCGAGGTCGACAAGCTCCGGTCCGAGGGGCCGCAGGTCTGACCCCGCGGCTCTGCACCGCGGTTCGTGGTGGATGGCGCCGGAAACCGGTGCCGTCCAGAGCACGAACCGGGGGGGCAGTGCGAGCGTTGAGGTATGCCGGGTCGCCGCCCCCAGCGCGGCGGCCCGGCA
>JALZBI010000195.1:0-4547 GCA_030947565.1 Actinomycetota bacterium | reverse complement strand
TATGCCGGATCGCCGACCCCCTGCGTCGGCGACCCGGCATACGCGCGTCCGAGGACGCGTGCGTCACCCCCCCGGCCGCGGCAGCCCCGGTCCCTGTCCGTGGCCGCCGCGGTCCCTGTCCGCAGTTCCCATCCGCGGCAAGACCTATGTTTCCGCCTCCGGCCGCCCGTTCCTGTCCTCCGAACGGCTGACCGCCGGGATGACGCTGGCGTCCCCCGATGGGGGGATACGGGCCCCTCTGAGAGAACCTGTCGACCGAACCGGCTGACAGAATCGGACGGGTGCCGAGCGACATCGCCGACTTCTCCAGCGCCGACGAGCCACTGCGATCCGAGGGCGTCTACGACGAGCTGCGCTTCACCGCCGCCGACCTGCTCAACGCCGACGCGGGCCAGGCCCGGTTCCTCGACTGTGTGATCGACGGAGCCGACCTGACCGAGGGACGGTTCGAGGGATCACGCTGGACCGAGTGCCGGTTCGAGCGGGTTCGCGGCGTGGGGACCCAGCTGGCCGACGCCTCGCTGCTGGACTCCCGGCTGACCGACCCGCGGCTCGGTGCCGTCGCCGCCTACGGGTCGAGCTGGCGCCGGGTCCAGGTGCTGGGCGGGAAGATCGACTACCTCAACCTGCGGGGCGCCACCCTCAGGGAGGTCACGTTCGAGGACTGCGTCTTCGTCGAGCCGGACTTCGCCAACGCCACCCTCACCGACGTCTCCTTCGACGGGTGCACCCTCATCGCCGCCCAGTGGAGCCAGGCCACCCTGAAGAAGGTCGACCTCTCAGGGGCGCGGCTGGTCGCCCCGCTCGGCCTGACCAGCCTTCGCGGCGCCACCATCAGCCGGCCCCAGCTCATCGAGCTCGCCGACGCCTTCGCCGACCAGCTCGGGATCCGCGTCCGCGACTGACTCCGGGTCCTTCTCCGGGTCCTTCTTCGTCGGGACCGTCTCCAGGACCGACGCGTCCCTGCGGTGCAGGACCGTGTCGGTCGCGCGGTGCCGGGCGGCCGACGCCCGCTCCCGCGTCGTGGGGAAGTCCTCGGGGCGGCGCCGTTTCGAGAGGTCGACACGTTCCACCAGGACGTCGAGGGACACCCCGGTGTCTGGGTGCTGTGCGACCGGTTGGTCGCCGCTGAAGACCACCCACACCGGCTGCTCGCCGTGGACGACGGAGAGCACGGAGCCATCCTCGAGGGACGTCGCCTTGGCCAGCGCGAGCCGCCGCTGGCGGGACGCCTCCACCCGCCCTTTGGCGAACTCGGTCACCGGACCACGGGCCTGCTTGACGGCGACCGCGATGGCCGGGGAGTACCTGACGCCCTGCTTGACGCCGGTCATGATGAGCTTGACCACACCCATGCGCCCTCCTTCGGATCTCGCCGCCAGCCTAGCCTTGAGGTCTTTACGCCGAAGGGACCACGATGAGCACCGTCCACCGCGTCGACTACACCGGCGAAGGGCTGAGCGAAGCCGACCTGGCGCCGACCCCCTGGCAGCAGGCGAAGCGGTGGGTCGACGATGCTGATGCCCGACACGAGGCGGGCGACGACGTGCCCGAACCGCATGCCCTCCACGTCGCGACCGTCGACGCCTCCGGCGCACCGAACGTCCGCACCGTGTTGATGCGCTTCTTCGACGAGCGTGGTCCGGGGTTCGTCACCAGCCAGAACTCCACCAAGGGTGTCGAGCTCGCCCAGAACCCCCACATCGCCGCCGCGCTGGTCTGGCCGTCGATGTTCCGGGCCATCCGGTTCCGCGGCGTGGCCGAGGAGGTCGGCCCCGACGAGGTACGCACCTACTGGGCCTCCCGCCCCTGGGGCTCGCGGATCAGCGCCTGGGCCTCCCACCAGTCGGCACCGGCACTCGGTCGGCAACAGCTCGAGGACGACTTCGAGCGGTATGCCGCCCGCTTCCCCGACCACGGCAGCGACGACGACGTGCCGGTACCGGAGTTCTGGGGCGGCTACCGGGTGGCCTGCCACGAGGTGGAGTTCTGGGGCGGCCGGCGCAACCGCCTGCACGACCGGCTGGTGTTCACCGCGGTCGGAGCCGGTGGGGGAGCGGCCGCCCAGGACGTCGCCGTCCGACCCAGCCTCGACGACGCGGCCGCCTGGACGGTGTCCCGCCGCCAGCCCTGAGGTCCGGGCTCCGCGCAGCTGGAGCCACGGCGAGACCAGACGCAGCCTGGGCTCGGCGAAAGGGACAGCCCGTGGGCCACCGGATCCGCCGTCGCCGCGAGAGGGGTCTCTCGAGACGGTGGCACAGGGCCGGTTACACGCTGGACGGGGCGTGTCTACCCACGGGCTGCAGCGACTGCTTGGACTGCGATCGCACGTCCGCTGGCTGACCGAAGGATGGTCAGCGGAACGCCTGCACTATCGCGCAGTCACCTCACGTGTCCGATACGAATGCACTATCTGACCACCTCCCTTCTCGTGTCCTTGGACGGTAAGCCGAGATCGCCCGGCGCGCAACGTTCTAGCCGGTATGCGAGCCGGCTCACGGACCGCCGGCCGTCCGCCGGCGTGACCCGGCTGCCTACAGTGGCCGGGTGCCCGAGAGCGTGGAGCGCCTGCGCGCTATCGCCCTCCCCGCCTACGGCCCGACGGCACTGGGGTCGATCGGCACCGGCGCCGTCCTGCCGGTCGTCGTCCTGTCGGCCCGCGCTCTCGGGGCCGAGGTCAGCGTGGCTGCGTTCCTCCTCGCGCTGATCGGGATCGCGCAGCTGGTGGGTGACCTGCCCGCCGGAGCGCTGGCGGCGCGGATCGGCGAACGCGCCGCGCTCGTCGTCGCCTGCGCGGTCGAGGCGGTCGGCATGGTCGGCTGCGCCTTCGCCCCCGACCTCGTCGTCCTCGGCGCGTCGCTGTGCCTTCTCGGGCTGGCTGGTGCCCTGTTCGGCCTGGCCCGGCAGGCATACCTCACCGACGCCGTCCCGGTGCACCTGCGGGCTCGCGCCCTGTCGACCCTCGGGGGCGTGGGCCGCATCGGCATCTTCATCGGACCCTTCGTCGGCGCCCTGGTCGTCAGCCGCTGGGGCGTCGGCGCGGCCTACCTCGTGGGTTTCGTGTCCTCCACTGCCGCCCTGCTGCTCGTGCTCGTCGTCCCCGACATCACCACCGACCACCGCAAGCGGGAAGCCAGTATGCCGCGGCGGGCTATCAGGACCGTCCTACGGGAGCATGTGCACACTCTCGCCACGCTCGGCGTCGGCGCGCTCTTCATCGCGAGCGCGAGGGCCTGCCGGATCGCGCTCATCCCCCTGTTCGCCGAGTCGATCGGCCTCGACGCCGCGCACACCAGTCTGGTCATCGGCATCGCCGGCGCCGTCGACATGCTGCTGTTCTACCCGGCGGGCGAAGTGATGGACCGCTTCGGGCGGATGTGGGTCGCGCTGCCCAGCATGGTGATCCTCGCGGCCGGGATGGCCCTCCTCCCGCTGGCGCACTCGTTCGGCAGTCTCACCGCGGTGGCGGTCGTCCTCGGGCTGGGCAACGGCATTGGGGCGGGGCTGGTGATGACCCTCGGGGCCGACGCGGCCCCTCCGGACGCCCGCGTGCAGTTCCTCGGTGGCTGGCGGCTGATGGCCGATCTCGGCAACGCCTCGGGTCCGGCTCTCATCGGCGTCATCACCCTGGTGGCCCCCCTCGGTGTCGCCGCCGCTGTCATGGGGGCAGGCGCCCTGGGAGGAGCCGGCTGGCTACGGCTGTGGGTGCCACGGTTCGACCCGATCGTCCGCGGGGCGCGGGGCGGCGGTGGGGCTCGGCGCAGATGACAGGATGAGGAGGTGACCGACCTCATCGACACCACGGAGATGTACCTGAAGACCATCTTCGAGCTCGACGAGGAAGGCATCCCCCCGCTGCGGGCCCGGATCGCGGAGCGGCTCGGTCACTCCGGCCCCACGGTCTCGCAGACCATCGCCCGGATGGAGCGCGACGGTCTCATCCACCTCGCCGAAGACCGGCGCCTGGAGTTCACGGACCACGGTCGGGTGCTGGCCACGCGCGTCATGCGCAAGCACCGCCTGGCCGAGCGCCTCCTCGTGGACGTCATCGGCCTGGAGTGGGAGTTCGTCCACGACGAGGCCTGCCGCTGGGAGCACGTCATGAGCGAGCGGGTGGAGCGCAAGATCCTGTCGCTGCTCGCCGACCACCACGACTCGCCCTACGGCAACCCCATCCCGGGCCTCGACGAGCTCGGCGAGCAACCGGGTGAGGACTTCCGGGCCGGCGTCTCGACGCTCACCGAGCTGGCCGGCGACGAGCCGCGGGTGGTGCGCGTGCGCCGGATCGGCGAGCCGGTGCAGGTCGACCACGAGGCGCTGGCGTTGCTGACGGTGGCCGGGCTGCTGCCCGGTGAGCGGGTCGAGGTGCGGCGCCGCGGCGACCGGATCGTCGCCGTGCGCGAGGGTGGTGACGAGGCCATGGGGGTCTCGTTGCCCGACGGCGTCGCGGCGCACGTCTTCGCCGCCGCCGTGTGAGGTCGGTGACGAGTGCGGCCGGCGGGTCGGCACCGTCCTGTTCTCGTGACCGCCCCTTCTCTAGCGGTGGG
>JALZBI010000194.1 GCA_030947565.1 Actinomycetota bacterium | reverse complement strand
CCAGCAGGTCGATCGACAGGGCGTCGAGCTCGGTGCGGATCGCGTCGAGCTCCTCGTCGGCCGCGATGACGGTCTCCGCCAGGTGCACGTCCGCGTCGAGGAGAGCAGTCGTCGCGCGGGCCACGGCCGAGCCGGCCAGCCGCGTCATCGCGAGCAGCTGGTCCGTGATCTTGTCGAGGTCGTCGTGGAAGGCGTCTCGCATGCGGTGGGGTCCTCGTCGCTGGGTGCGGGTGCGGGTTCGTGACGGGTCCGGGCGGGTCCGGTGGGCGCCGGTCGGGTGTCAGTGGGGCCCGACCAGCGCGAGGTTGGCACGGGCGGGTGAACGAACGTCGCCGCCCCGGTGAACATTCTCCGTCGGCGCGCGTGATCCAGGCCCGGTCCACGCCTACGCTCCACCGGCCGCGGCGAGCGGCGCCTACCACCGGTCCGCAACACACCTACCCTGGAGGGGTGGACGTGACGACCGCCGCCACCCTCGGCGCCATGGCCGGCATCGCCCTCTCGGTGATCGCCGTGCTGGCGGTGCGCCTGTCGGAGCGGGTGCAGCACCGGGTGCCGGCCGCCGAGCCCAGCACCGCCCTGCCGGAGGGGGTGGCGGACGTGCTCGCCGTGCTCCGGTCGAGCGGCATCGTCCTCGACTCCTCCGACACCGTCGTCAACAACTCCCCGGCCGCCGTGGCCAACGGCCTGGTCCGCGGCAGCGTCCTATCCCAGCCTGAGCTGCTCGCCCTGGCCCGTCAGGTGCGCCGGGACGGGGTCATCCGCGAGGCCGAGCTGGAGCTGCCCCGGGGACCGGCCGGTCGACCCGGGCTGGTCGTCGGTGCCCGCGTCGCCCCGTTGGGCTCCGCGCACGTCCTGCTCCTCGTCGAGGACCGCAGCCAGGCTCGGCGCCTCGAGGAGATCCGCCGCGACTTCGTGGTCAACGTCTCCCACGAGCTGAAGACACCGGTCGGGGGGCTCGCCCTGCTGGCGGAGGCCGTGCTCGACGCCTACGACGACCCGCAGGCGGTGGCCCGGTTCGCCCGACGGATGCAGGTCGAGTCGACGCGCCTGACCCGGCTCGTCCAGGAGATCGTCGACCTGTCCCGCCTCCAGGTCGCGGCCTCGCTCACCGACCCCCGGCAGGTCGACCTCGCCCTCGCCGCCCGCGAGGCAGTCGACCGGTCGCGCGTGGCCGCCGAGGACAAGGACATCACCCTCAGCGTCGTCGCCACGGACGACGGCCAGGTCTGGGGTGACCACGAGCTGCTCGTCACGGCCGTGCGCAACCTCGTCGGCAACGCCATCGCCTACTCCGAGCCGCACACCCGGGTCGCCGTACGCGTCCGGGCGACGGACGTCGACGGCGACGAGCAGGTCGAGCTCGCGGTGACCGACCAGGGCCAGGGCATCCCCGCCGGCCAGCAGCAGCGGATCTTCGAGCGCTTCTACCGGGTCGACGCCGCCCGGTCGCGGGCCACCGGAGGCACCGGTCTCGGCCTGTCCATCGTCAAGCACGTCGCCGCCAACCACGGCGGCGAGGTCGGCGTCTGGTCCGAGCCCGGCCGGGGCTCGACCTTCACCATGCGCCTGCCCGCCGCCACGGTGGGCCGGCAGCGCGCCGCCGATGCGCGGCATACCGACGATGCTGTCAGTGTCCCCGCCCGCCGCCTTGTTGAGGAGACCCCCGCATGAGCCGCATCCTCGTCGTCGAGGACGAGGAGTCCTACTCCGACCCACTCTCCTACCTGCTCCGGCGCGAGGGCTACGAGGTGGCCGTCGCCGAGACGGGTCCGGACGCTCTGACCGAGTTCGACAAGAACGGGGCCGACCTCGTGCTGCTCGACCTCATGCTGCCGGGGCTGTCGGGGTTCGACGTCTGCCGGGCCCTTCGTCAGCGAAGCGGCGTGCCGGTCATCATGCTGACCGCCAAGGACAGCGAGATCGACAAGGTCGTCGGCCTGGAGATCGGGGCCGACGACTACGTCACGAAGCCCTACTCCTCGCGCGAGCTGCTGGCCCGCGTCAAGGCCGTCCTCCGCCGCCTCGCCGACCCGGAGGACCTGCAGCCGCCCACCCTCGAGGCGGGGCCGGTGCGGATGGACGTCGACCGGCACACCGTCACCGTGCGGGGTGCGCCCGCCTCGCTGCCGCTCAAGGAGTTCGAGCTGCTCGAGATGCTGCTGCGCAACGCCGGCCGCGTGCTCACCCGGATGCAGCTGATCGACCGAGTGTGGGGGAGCGACTACGTGGGCGACACCAAGACCCTCGACGTCCACGTCAAGCGCCTGCGGGCCAAGGTCGAGACCGACCCGGCCAACCCCCGGCACATCGTCACCGTGCGCGGCCTCGGCTACAAGTTCGAGACCGTCTGAGGCGGCCCGCCCGTATGCCGCGGGGCCCGGGCTCAGCCTCCCGGCGAGCTCGTGGTGGCGGTCGCGGTCGTCGAGCCGGTCGGCGCCGTCGTGCCACCGGCGGCAGCGCCGGTCGTGGCGCCGGTCGTGGCGCCGGTCGTGGCGCCGCCGGTGCTCGTGCTGGTGGCCGTGCTCGGTCCGGCTGTGGCCGTGAGGCTCGAATAGGGGCCGTCCGGCAGCAGGACGGGGACGTCGACGTTCTTCAGGCCGGCGGTCGTCTTCAGCACGATGCCGGTCAGGGCGCCGGGGCTGGCCTGGAGGTTGGGGAACTGGACACCGGTGATGCGCTGCTGCTGCCCGGCGGCGAGCTGGATGGTGGTCCCGCCGGTGGCGCTGCCCTGGGAGTCGGCGACGGTGAGGAAGGTGACCGACACGGGCTGGGCACCGGTGTTGATGATCGACCCGGACAACACTCCGGTGGCGCCCTTGGACTGGGCCACCACCAGCAGGTCGCGGGCCTGCACCGCGCCGATGGACGCCGGGATGCCGTCGGCCGGGAGGTAGGGCTCCTGCGTCTGCGTGGGCGACAGCGTGGAGCAGGCCGCGAGCACCGCACCGGAGGCGGCCGTCACGGCCACCGCCACGCCTCGCGCGACGAGCGGCCGGCGGCTCAGAGGGAGGCGCAGGGTCAGGGTCACGGGCCGGTGCACGGCGTCAGCCTAGCGGCCGACCCCCGGCCGTGGCAGCACGACGCCGTCGGGGTCCGCAACGGCCTGGCGCCGGTCCACGGAACCACGCGCGTTGCACGGCACCCCGGTTTTGTCAAGGGTCGATCCAACCCCTGTGGGCCAGGCGCTAGGCCTCTGACCTGCGCAAACGAGCCGCGCACAGTCGCGGCCCGCCGCGCCGTCGTGGTATTCTGGTGGTCGCGAAAGGGGAAAACAGCACATGGTTTTCAAGGTCGGCGAGATGGTCGTGTACCCCCACCACGGGGCGGCACTGATCGAAGAGATCAAGAAGCGCACGATCCGCGGCGAGGAGAAGCTCTACCTCAGGCTCAAGGTTGCCCAAGGCGACTTGACCATCGAGGTCCCCGCTGAGAACTGCGACCTCGTCGGGGTCCGCGACGTGGTCAGCCAGGATGGGCTCGACCGGGTGTTCGAGGTGCTCCGCGCCCCCCACACCGAGGAGCCGACCAACTGGTCGCGCCGCTACAAGGCCAACGTCGAGAAGCTGGCCTCGGGCGACGTCATGAAGGTGGCCGAGGTCGTCCGCGACCTGTGGCGCCGCGACAAGGATCGCGGCCTGTCCGCCGGCGAGAAGCGCATGCTCGCCAAGGCCCGCCAGATCCTCGTCTCCGAGCTCGCGCTCGCCGAGAAGACCAACGAGGACAAGGCCGAGGCCATCCTCGACGAGGTCCTCGCGTCCTGAGCACCGCGTCGACGGACCCGCGTTCGCCTGTCGAACGCGGGTCGGTCGCTGTGGTCGTGGTGGCCGCCGGCGCGGGCTCCAGGTTCGGGGCCGCCGTGCCCAAGGCCTTCGTCACCCTCAGAGGTCGCACCCTGCTCGCCTGGTCGCTCGAGGCGGCCTGCGCCTGCCCCGGGGTGGTCTGCGTCGTCGCGGTCGTGCCCGAGGCATACCTCGAGACCACCCAGCGCGAAGCCGAGCGGTGTGTCGGTCCGTCGGTGCAGGTTGTCGCCGGCGGCGACGAGCGACGCGACTCCGTCGCCGCAGGCCTGACCGCCATCGACCCGACGGCCGACATCGTCCTCGTGCACGACGCCGCTCGCGCGCTCGCGCCCGTGGCCCTGTTCGCTGCCGTCGCCGACGCGGTCGCCGCCGGGCGACCGGCGGTCGTCCCCGGTTTGCCGCTCGTCGACACCGTGAAGATCGTCGACCCTGACGGCGTGGTCACCGGCACGCCGGAACGCTCGGCGCTACGGGCCATCCAGACCCCGCAGGGGTTCCGCCGTGAGCTGCTCGAGCGCGCGCACGCCGCTCCGGGGCTGCGCTGGGTTACCGACGACGCCGCCCTGGTCGAGGCGCTAGGCGAGCCGGTGCTCGTCGTCGCCGGCGACCGGCTGGCGCACAAGATCACCACCCCCGACGACCTGCACCGCGCCGAAGCCGCTCTGCGCGACAGAGGAGGCCCCTCCGATGCCTAGCCCCGTTCGTGCGCTGAACCACGCCGAGCTCCGGCCCCATCCACCACGAACCGAAGGGCGCGCGGCGACCCGCACCCGTCAGGTGACCCGCACCCGTCAGGTGACCCGCACCCGTCAGGTGACCCGATGAGGCCGGTCGCCGTCATCACCGGGGGCGGGTCCGGCATCGGTGCGGCCACCGCCGCCCGGCTGGTCGGTGACGGGTTCGACGTCGTCGTCACCGGGCGCCGTCGGGGCCGGCTCGACGCGGTGGCCGCGACCCTCGACGGGCACGTCCGCGCCGTGGCCATGGACGTGACCGACCCCGACTCCGTCACGCTCGCCACCGTCGAGATCGGGCGCTGTGACGTCCTGGTCAACAACGCCGGGGGGGCGCTGGGCGCCGACCCGGTGGAGGGGGCCGACCCGGCCGACTGGCGGGGCACGTTCGAGACCAACGTGATCGGCACCCTGCAGGTCACGCAGGCCCTCCTCCCCGCCCTGCGCCAATCGCCCCGCGCCACCGTCGTCACCCTCACCTCGACGGCGGCCGACATCACCTACCCGGGCGGCGGGGGTTACACCGCGGCCAAGCACGCCGAGCACGCGCTGGTCGAGACCCTGCGCCTGGAGCTCAACGGCAGCCATGTCCGGGTCGTCGAGATCTGTCCGGGCATGGTCCACACCGAGGAGTTCTCGGTCCACCGGTTCGGTGGCGACCAGAGCAGGGCCGATGCCGTCTACGAGGGCGTCGACCGCCCGCTCACCGCCGAGGACGTCGCCGAGTGCGTCGCCTTCTGCGTCAGGCTCCCGCAGCACGTCAACGTCGACCGGCTCGTGGTCAAGCCGGTGGCCCAGGCGGCCCAGCACGTGCTCCACCGCGGCCCCATCGACTGGG
>JALZBI010000193.1 GCA_030947565.1 Actinomycetota bacterium | reverse complement strand
GCTTCGGTGCACTACCAGCAGGGCTATGACAACGCCTTCTGGGACGGCAAGCAGATGGTCTTCGGCGACGGTGACGGCACTTACTTCAACGACTTCACGTCCAGCGTCGACGTCATCGGTCACGAGCTGACCCACGGCGTCACCCAGTTCACGGCGGGGCTGACCTACGTGGCGCAGTCGGGCGCTCTCAACGAGTCGCTCTCCGACTGCTTCGGCTCGATGGTGAAGCAGCTGACTCTCGGTCAGGACGCGGCGGACGCCGACTGGCTGATCGGCGAGGGACTGTTCACGGCGAAGGTCCACGGGGTAGCGCTGCGCTCGATGAAGGCGCCGGGCACCGCCTACGACGACCCGGTGATCGGGAAGGACCCCCAACCGGCCGACATGGACGGCTACGTCACGCTGCCGAACGACGCACAGCACGACAACGGTGGCGTTCACACCAACTCGGGCATCCCCAACCGGGCGTTCTACCTCGCCGCCGCAGCGATCGGAGGGAAGTCATGGGAGGGTGCCGGCCTCGTCTGGTACGACGTGCTCACGGGTTCCCAGATCACCAAGGACATCGACTTCGCCGGCTTCGCCGCGCTCACGGTCGCGGCCGCCGAGACCCGGTTCGGCTCGACGAGCAGCCAGGCCAAGGCGGTGCAGGACGCCTGGGCGACGGTCAAGGTGTTGACGACGGCAGCACCGACGAGCCCGGCCAAGAAGGGCACCTCGAAGAAGACCGCGAGCGCGAAGGACGGGGCGGCGAAGGCCTCCAGCGCCGACTAGTCACAGTGCCGCGCGCACTCAGAAGCCGAGGCGTTGCAGCTGTTTGGGGTCGCGCTGCCAGTCCTTGGCGATCTTGACGTGCAGGTCAAGGTAGACCTTCTGGCCCAGCAGGGCCTCGATCCCCTGCCGGGCGGTGGTCCCGACCTCGCGGAGCCGCGACCCCCCGCGACCGATGACGATGGCCTTCTGGCTGGAGCGCTCGACGAACACATTGACGCGCACGTCGAGCATGGGGTCGTTGTCGGGTCGGTCGGCGCGCGGCAGCATCTCCTCCACGACGACGGCCAGTGAGTGGGGCAGCTCGTCACGGACGCCCTCGAGCGCGGCCTCCCGGACCAGCTCGGCGATCATCATCGCTTCGGGCTCGTCGGTGAGGACACCATCGGGGTAGAGCTGTGGCGACTCGGGCAGGTGCGTCGAGAGGAGGTCGCGCACGACGTCGACCTGGTCGCCGCGGGTGGCCGAGCAGGGCACGATGTCGTCCCACGACCCCAGCTGGTCGATGGCGATGAGGTGCTCGGCGAGCTTGCCCTTGTCGACGCGGTCGCTCTTCGTGGCGATGGCGACGACGGGCTTGCGCTTGGCCCGCTGCAGCTCGGCCAGCTCGCGGGCGATGTAGGCGTCGCCGGGGCCGGGTCGCTGGTCAGCGGGGAGACAGAACCCGATGACGTCGACCTCCAGGAGCGTCATCCGCACGAGGTCGTTGAGGCGCTCGCCCAGGAGGGTCCGGGGGCGATGCAGACCAGGCGTGTCGACGAGCACGAGCTGGGACCGGCCGCTCGTGGCTATGCCGCGGATCGTATGCCGGGTGGTCTGCGGCTTGGACGAGGTGATGGCCACCTTGTGCCCGACGAGCGCGTTGGTCAGGGTCGACTTGCCGGCGTTGGGCCGTCCGACGAGGCAGGCGAACCCCGCTCGATAAGCGTCGGACCTGTCGGACCCGTCGGTGCCGCCTGAACCTGCGTCGGTCCGCGGCTCGTCAGCGGTCATGGGCGTGCTCCTTCTCGGACACCGGGCGGCCTTGACCATCGGCGACATGGGAGACCGGCTCGAGGCGGCGCACGATGACCGTCGCGATGCGGTGACGCCGCCCCGCCATCTTCTCGGCGGTGAGCGACAGGCCGGCGACCCCGGCGTGCGACCCCGGGATCGGGACGCGGCCGAGAGTCTTGGCCAGCAGCCCGCCGACGGTGTCGACCTCCTCCTCGTCGATGACGACGTCGAACCGGTCGGCCAGGTCGTCGATGCTCATGCCTGCTGGCACGCGTACCGACCCGTCCTCAAGCACCTCGACACCTGGGGCCTCGCGGTCGTACTCGTCGGCGATCTCACCGACGATCTCTTCGATGATGTCCTCGATCGTGACGAGACCGGCGGTGCCGCCGTACTCGTCGACCACCATCGCGAAATGGCTCTGGTCCCGTTGCATCTCCTTCAGCAGGTCGTCGACCGCCTTGCTCTCGGGCACGAAGTGCATCGGCCGCATGACCTGCTCGGCGGGGGTGTGCGCGGCCTGCGGGTCGGCGTAGGTGCGTCGCACGACGTCTTTGAGGTAGAGCAGGCCCCGGGTGTCGTCGCTGTCCTCGCCGACGACGGGGATGCGGGAGAACCCCGATCGGAGGAACAGCGACATCGCCTGGCGGAGAGTCTTCTCGCCGCTGATGACGACCATGTCCGTCCGGGGCACCATGACCTCGCGGACCACGGTGTCGCCGAGCTCGAAGACCGAGTGGATCATCTCGCGCTCGTCGTCCTCGATGACCGCCGTGTCGCCGGCGATGTCGAGCAGGTCGCGCAGCTCGGCCTCGCTCTGGAACGCCCCGTCACGGTAGCCCTTGCCCGGTGTGACCGCGGTGCCGAGCGCGACGAGGACGCGCGACAGCGGACCGAGCACCTTGCGCAGCGCGACGGCCACAGGAGCGGCCCACAGCGCGACCGTGTCGAAGTGCTGTCGCCCCAACGTGCGTGGCGACACCCCAACGACGACGAAGGAAACCATGGCCATGATGACGATGGCGATGGTGAGCGCGACGTTCTCGTTGCTGACCAGGTCGAGGACGGCCACCGTGATGAACACCGCGCAGGTCGCCTCGGCGACGACGCGCAGGAAGGCCAGCGTGGCGAGGTATGCCGGGGAGTCGCCGACGACGGTCGTCAGGGACCGAGAGCCGGACCGGCCCTCCACCGCCAGCTCCTGCGCCCGGACCCGGGACATCCGGAAGATGGCCGACTCGGATGCGGACAGCAGGAACGCGACGACGATGCTCAGCAGTGCGAACAGCACCATCTGCGGGACCATGGCGGCCTCAGGCGCCCCGTCCGCGCGTGGCGAGAAAGGTGAGGAGGAGCTGCCGCTGCAGCTCGAACATCTCTCGCTCGTCCTCCGGCTCGGCGTGGTCGAACCCCAGCAGGTGGAGGATGCCGTGTGTCGTCAGGAGCAGCAGCTCCTCCTCGGTCGCGTGACCGGCCTCTGATGCCTGCCTGGCGGCGACGGTCGGACAGAGCACGATGTCGCCGAGGACTCCTTCCTGCGGCTCCTGTTCCTCGCGGCCGGGCCGCAGCTCGTCCATGGGAAAGCTCATGACGTCAGTCGGGCCGGGGAGGTCCATCCACTGCACGTGCAGGGTTTCCATAGCGGCCTCGTCGACGAGCGTGACGCACAGGTCGGCCTGCGGGTGGACCCGCAGCTCGCCCATGACGTAGCGCGAGAGGGCCACCAGCTCGTTGGCGTCGGCGGGGTACTCGGTCTCGTTGAGGATCTCGACGCTCACGGGGTGGCCGCTCGCGGCTCGTCGCGGCGGGGCCGCCGGTCGCGGTGGCCCCGGTCGTCGGCCGGGCGGCGGGCCGACTCAGACGCTTCGTAGGCGTCGACGATCGCGCTGACCAGGCGGTGCCGGACGACATCGGCCGAGGTGAGCTCGGCGAAGTGGACGTCATCGACGCCGTCGAGGATGCCGCGCACCTGTCGCAGCCCGGAGATCGTGCCCCCCGGCAGGTCGACCTGCGTCACGTCCCCCGTGACGACCATCTTGGCGCCGAACCCCAGACGGGTGAGAAACATCTTCATCTGCTCGGCCGACGTGTTCTGCGCCTCGTCCAAGATGATAAAGGCCGAGTTCAACGTCCGGCCCCGCATATACGCCAGCGGGGCGACCTCGATGGTCCCGGCGGCCATGAGGCGCGGGATCGTCTCTGGGTCGAGCATGTCGTGCAGGGCGTCGTAGAGCGGTCGCAGGTAAGGGTCGATCTTGTCGCTGAGGGTGCCGGGCAGGAAGCCGAGCCGCTCGCCGGCCTCGACCGCCGGCCGGGTGAGGATGATCCGGTTGACCTGCTTCGCCTGGAGCGCCGCCACCGCCTTGGCCATGGCCAGGTAGGTCTTGCCGGTGCCGGCGGGACCGATGCCGAAGACGATGGTGTGCGCGTCGATCGCGTCGACGTAGCGCTTCTGGTTCAGCGTCTTCGGGCGGATCGTGCGGCCGCGGTTGCTGACGATGTTCATCGTCAGCACGTCGGCGGGCCGCTCCAGGGTCTGGCTGCGAAGCATGCCGATCGAACGCTCGACGGCGTCGCGGTTCAGTGGCTGGCCGGCGTCGATGATGACGAGCAGCTCGTCGATGAGGCGCTCGACCAGGGCCACGTCGGGGGTGGCCCCGCGCATTGAGATCTCGTTGCCGCGTACGTGGACGTCGAGCTGCGGGAACCCCCGTTCGATGGTGCGCAGCAGCTCGTCACGCGGACCCAGCAGTGTCACCATCGAGATCGACCGAGGAATGGTGATCATGTGCGTCGGGATGCGGCTGTCGTCGGGTGCGGCCCCGGGGGTCCCCGGCCCGACGGGGTCGACGGGGCCGGGCTGCTGGTCGGCGTCTGTCATCGTCCGTCCAGTCTACGGGCGGCCACCGACCCCCACCGAACTCCCGTTCTTGTCGACAATCCGGACAACGCCGGGCCGAAACCGACAACGGCGTGAGTCTGGTGGGGATGCGAGCCGGGATCAGCCGGGGGGCCACCGTAGGGGGCGGCCGCCGAGGACGTGCAGGTGGGCGTGGAAGACCGTCTGCCCGGCTTCGGCGCCGGTGTTGGCCACGAGACGGTAGCCCGCCTCGAGCCCCGCCTCCTCCGCGACCGACTGGGCCAGGGCGATGACGTCGGCCAGCTCCTCGGGGTACTCCGCGAGCGCACCGAGGTCGGCGACGTGCCGGCGCGGGATCGTCAGGACGTGGGTGGGTGCCTGCGGGTTGATGTCGCGGAAGGCGACCGACTGGCCGGTCTCGGCGACGACGTCCATCGGCACCGACCCGGCCAGCATCCCGCAGAACAGACAGTTTTCACCCATGGCTGGATCCTCTAGGGCGCCCCGAGCGGTGTCAACGCCAGCGCCGCATCGCGCTCAGGACGGCCAGCGCGGCCGGACCGGCGCTCGACGAGCGCAGCACCTCGCGCCCCAGCCGTACAGGCTGCGCGCCGGCGGCGGCGAAGGCCTCCAGCTCGCTGGTCGAGATCCCCCCCTCGGGGCCGATGACGAGGAGGACCTCACCGGCCTCGGGCAGCCGGACCCCGGCCAACGGCGCCGTGGCGTCCTCGTGGAGCACCAGCGCGAGGTCGGC
>JALZBI010000192.1 GCA_030947565.1 Actinomycetota bacterium | reverse complement strand
CCCCCTGGCGTGACATCGCGCTGGTCGGGCTGTTCCTCGGGCTCGGACAGTTCGCGCTGCTCTACCTGTCCCTCGACCTCGGTATGCCGCCCGGGCTCGCCTCCCTCGTCGTGCAGGTGCAGGTCATCTTCACCGTGGTCATCGCCGCCCTGGCCCTGCACGAGCGGCCGAGCCGCCGGCAGCAGCTCGGCGTGCTCATCGGCGTCCTCGGGCTCGTCGTCGTGGCGCTGGGCCGCACCGCGGCGACCCCGTTGGTCGCCCTCGTGCTGTGCCTGGGGGCGGCCCTGTCCTGGGCCACCGGAAACGTCATCATCCGCCGCGTCGGCGCCGCGTCCGGGCTGTCGATGACCGTCTGGTCGGCGCTCGTGGTCCCGGTGCCCCTCTTCGCGCTGTCCCTGGTCGTCGACGGCCCGGCTGCGGTGGTGTCGGGCCTGCAGCACATCGACGCGGTGACGCTGGGGTCGACTGCCTACACGGCATACCTCTGCTCGGTGTTCGGCTACGGGGTGTGGAACTCGCTCCTGGCCCGCTACCCGACGGCCAGCGTCGTCCCCTTCACCCTCCTGGTCCCGGTCAGCGGTATCGCCACCGCCTGGGTGTTCCGCGACGAGCGGCCCACGCTCGGCACCGCCCTCGGAGGGTTGCTCCTCCTGCTGGGCGTGCTCGTCACCGCGTTCAGCCGTCGACGGCGGCGGGTCGACGGTCCGGGGGGCGCAGGGGCTGACGCGACCGCCGGGCGTGACGGTCTGGTGTCGAAAGCGACGTAGGGCTTCACTGCGGCAGGGCCACCCTGGCACACTCCTGGGACCGCGCCGGCAGCGTCGGCGGCATCGCAGGCGAGGGAGCCGACGTGGGACAGGCCGTGGGGCAGACGACCGCGCGGGACAGAACGGTCCTGGGCGAGACGGTCCGAGACGAGACGGTCCGTGACGAGGTGATCGCTGCCCGCGCGCCGAGCATCGCCCACCTGTTCCGACGGCGGGTCGCCGCCTCGGGGTCGCGCGACGCCTTCCAGTTCCTCGTGCCGGACGCCGCCGCCCCCGGCGGTGAGCGGCTCGAGCACCTGACGTGGGACCAGACCCGTCAGCGGACCGACGCGTGGGCGGCGGGGCTCGTCGCCCTGGGTGTCGGGCTGGAGGACCGGGTGGCCATCGCGTCGTCCACCCGGGTCGAATGGGCGCTGGCCGACCTCGCCATCGTCACCGCCGGCGCCGCGACGACGACGATCTACCCGACGATGCTCGACGGTGACGTCGCCTTCATCGTCGCCGACTCGGGCAGCCGGGTCGTCATCGCCGAGGACGACACGCAGATCGACAAGCTGCGGCGTCACCGCGGCCAGCTGCCCGACGTCGCGCACGTCGTCACCTTCGACGGCACGCCCGACGAGGCGGTCGAGGACGACACCGGGGTGCCGGTCGACGGCTGGGTCATCTCGGCCGACCGTCTCACCGAGCTGGGCCGCGCGCGGCTGGCAGCCGAGCCTGGGGTGCTCGACTCCCGGATCGACGCCCTTTCGCCGCAGCACCGCGCAGTCATCATCTACACCTCCGGCACGACCGGCCGGCCGAAGGGCGTGCTGCTGACCCACGACGCACTCGTCTACGAGGGAGCCGCCGTCGACTCGGTCTCGCTGCTCACCCCGGACGACCTGCAGTTCCTCTGGCTGCCCCTCTCGCACATCTTCGGCAAGCTGCTGCTCGTCCTGCCACTGCAGATCGGCTTTCCCACGGCGATCGACGGGCGGATCGACAAGATCGTCGACAACCTCGCGGTGATCCGCCCGACGTTCATGGGCGCCGCCCCACGGATCTTCGAGAAGGCCTACGCGCGCATCAGCCTGATGTTCGCGGGGGAGAGCGGCGTGAAGAAGCGGCTCATCGACTGGGCCCTCGCGGTCGGGAGCGAGGTCGCGGCCGACGAGGAACGAGGCACACCGCCCTCCCGCGCGCTGCGCGCCCGGCACGCCCTCGCCGACCGGCTGGTGCTGGCCAAGGTGCGGGAGCGGTTCGGCGGCCGGATCCGCTTCTTCATCTCCGGGTCGGCGGCCCTCAACCCCGAGGTCGCCCGGTGGTTCTCCTCGGTCGGGCTGCTCGTCATCGAGGGCTACGGCCTCACCGAGACGAGTGCGGCGACCTGCGTCAACCGGCCCCGGGTGGGGCGGTACGCGTTCGGCTCGGTCGGGTGGCCCCTGCCCGGCACCGAGGTCCGGACCGCCGACGACGGCGAGCTGCTCGTCAAGGGTCCGGGCGTCATGCGCGGTTACCACAACCGGCCCGACGCCACCGCCGAGGTGCTCACGGAGGACGGGTGGTTCCACACCGGCGACATCGGGTCGGCCGACGAGCGCGGCTTCGTGACGATCACCGACCGGAAGAAGGACCTGTTCAAGACGTCCGGCGGCAAGTACGTCGCCCCCTCGCTCATCGAGACGACGTTCAAGGGAATCTGCCCCTACGTCAGCCAGTTCATCGTCGTCGGCGACGGCCGCCAGTACGCCTCGGCGCTGGTCACGCTCGACGCCGACGCGGCGGTCCCGTGGGCGTCCGGACAGGGCCTGGCCGGTCGGGGGTATGCCGAGATCGTCACCTCGGACGCCGCCCGGGAGATGATCCAGCGCTACCTCGACGAGCTCAACGCGGGGCTCAACCGCTGGGAGACGATCAAGCGCTTCACGGTGCTCGAGCGCGACCTCACCGTCGAGCAGGGCGAGCTGACACCGAGCCTGAAGCTGCGCCGCAAGGCGGTGGTCGAACGCTACGGCCAGGAGATCGACCGCCTCTACCGCTGAGCCGGCCCCGCGGCATACCCGTCGGCATCGAAGCGCGCCGATGCCTCCGCACCGTCGCGAGGAGTCATGCAGACTCTCCCCTGTGCATCCGCAGGTGGAGGTCGAGGACCTCGCGGTGAGGTTCGGGTCGGTCGTCGCCGTCGCCGGGGTCACCTTCACCGTGCCCGCCGGAGGGGCGACCGCGCTGCTCGGCCGCAACGGCGCCGGGAAGTCGACGACGATGCGGGTGCTGGCCGGGGTGGTGCCTCCGACCGGTGGGCTGACCCGTGTCGCCGGCGTCGATGTCGCCCGCGACCCCCTCGAGGCGAAGCGGCGCACCGGCTACTGCCCCGACGTGGGCGGTCTGGTGCCCAGGGCCACCCCGTGGGAGCACCTGCAGCTGAGTGCGCGGCTGCGCGGGCTGCGCGGCTGGGAGCCGCGCGCCCTGGAGCTGCTCGAACAGTTCGACCTGGGAGGTGAGGCGCACCGGGTCACGGCGGGGTTCAGCCACGGGATGGGCCGGCGGATGTCGGTGGCGCTGGCCGTGTTCCACGAGCCGGCCGTGCTCCTGCTCGACGAGCCGTTCGACGGGGTGGACCCGACGGGCGTCGACGCGACGCTCGAGGCGGTCGCCGACGCGAGGGCCCGCGGGGCGTCGGTGATCCTGTCCACCCACCTGCGCGACCTGGCCGTGCAGGCGTGTGATCACGCCGTCGTGCTGCGCGGCGGGCTCGCCGTCGCCAACGTCGACGCCCACGAGATGGCCGGCGAAGGGGGCGCACGTGCCTACCGGGCGCTCCTCGGCTGAGCCGGGCGCCCTTCCGGGACCGGTCCGCTCGCTCGGCCTCGTGCTGCTCCTGCGGCTCGGCAGCCTCGGAGCGCGGGCGCGGGTCGCCCTGGCCGTCGGCCTCTCGGTGATGGTCGCACTCACCGCCCTTGCGGTGGCCCTTCCCCCGGGACTGCGCTTCGAGCCGGAGCTCGTCGAGGCCATGCGTCGCTACCTGCCGGCCGGGTTCCTCGCGTTCTTCGTCACCAGCGCCACCGCGGTGCTGTTCGCCGGCGGCGGGCGGGAGGCGCTCCCGGCCGACCAGGCGGTGGCCTACCCGATCGGCCCGTCCACGGACCACCTGGCCGCCCTGATCATGGCCCCGCTCAACCTGGCCTGGCTGCTCCAGACCTGGACGTTGCTCTTCACCGTCTCCGTCCTCACGACCGGCGGCCACCAGGGCGCCGCCCTGCTGCCGGTCGTCCTGTGGCTGCTGGCCTGCACCGCCATGGTCCAGCTGCTGGCGTGGGCGGTGGAGTGCGTGCGCCGGGGTCCGCACGGCGACCTCATCGTGCGCACCGCCGCCGGGCTGCTCCTCGTGGCGGCCATCGGTGTCGTGGGCACCGGCCATCTCCTGGCGGTCACTGCCTGGACCCCGGCGGCCTGGGCGTCGGCCCTGCCTGACGTGGGGGCTCGCGGCGACTGGCTGCCGTGGGCCCTGGGCTGCCTCGCGCTCGTCGCGGTCACAGTGGCCTCGGTGGGGTTGGGGGCCAGGGCCGCCCGGTGGACGTGGCGGCGGCCCGCGACGACCCAGGCCCGGGTGGAGACCCGCCGGTATGCCCCGCGGCCGTTCCCGCACAGCGACCTCCAGGCTCTCGTGGCCGTCGACCGCGGCAGCGTCTGGCGCGCGGCCCCGCTGCGCCGCGGGCTCGTGCTGCTCAGCCTGCTGCCCGTCATTGTCGCCTTCGCGGGCCAGCTGGACTGGCTCATGGTGCCCGTGCTGCCGGGGCTGGTGGCCTCCGGCGGCGCCCTGCTGTTCGGGGTGAACGCCTGGGCGCTCGACGCCCGCGGCGCCGTGTGGCGCGACAGCCTGCCGGTGCGCCCACGGACGGTGCTCCTGGCTCGGGCGTGGGTGCTGGTCGAGGTGCTCACGGCCGCGGCACTGGCCACCCTCGTGATCTGTGGGCTCCGCGCCGGGGTGCCCCGGTCCGCCGAGCTGAGCGCGGCGTTGAGCGCCACGGTCGTCGTCGCCCTGAGGACCGTCGCCTCGGGACTGCGGTGGTCGGTGCGGCGCCCCTACAGCGTGGACCTCCGCAGCGTCCGTGCGACCCCGGCCCCGCCGCTCGTCATGGTCGCCTACTCGGCGCGCCTGGCGCTCGGCGCGACGCTCACGGGGTTGGTCTTCTCGGTGCTCGGGCGGCTGTTCCCGTGGTGGTGGTGCGTGCTCGTCGCGCTGGTGCTGTGCGCCACGTCGGTGTTCAGCCTCTGGCGCACCGCCCGGATGTGGGAGCGCCCCGAGGTGCGCTCGCACATCGTCGAGACCGTGTCCAGCGTCTGAGGCGTCAATCCCGAGTCCAGCCGGGGCCGGACCATACACTCACGGCAGAGTCCGTCGGTCAGTATTCGGGGAAGGGGACAGATGTCCCGAGAGGTCGAGCAGTCCACTCCGGGCTCCACTCCGGGTTCCACTCCGGGTTCCACTCCGGGTTCCACTCCGGGTTCCGCTCCGTGGGGCCTGGTCACGGTCAAGATGCTGTTCGCCCTGCTCGGCTTCAGCGCGCTGGTGACCGAGGTCGCCACCCTGGTCGAACGTGGCCAGTTCCGCGCGGGCGACTTCTTCAGCTACTTCA
>JALZBI010000191.1 GCA_030947565.1 Actinomycetota bacterium | reverse complement strand
GAGGATGACGGGGGTCAGCATGGCCCAGAGGGACGTGCGCGACGAGCTCGTCATGCCGGGGACGTCGATGTGAATGCCGCGGGCCTGCGCGCATACGGCCGCGAGCGGCGAGTCAGGCGCCCCGACAGTCAGCAGCGCGGCACCCCGTCGGGCCGCCTCGGCCGCGAGCGCCAGCGGACCCTCGGCCCGGCCGGACTGGGAGACCGCCACGACGAGGTCCATGGCCCCCACCCAGCCAGGCAGGGGGAGGTTGCGGCGGGTCTGCACCGGCACTGGCGACCCGGGCTCGGCGAGCAGCTCGAGCACCTCGGCGACGACGGCCGATCCGCCGAGAGCGGCCACAAGCACGGACCGGGGCCGCTCCCCGCCCGTGAGCCGCTCGAGGCGCGCCTCGGTCGCGAGGTCGACGGCGTGCCGCACCTGGGCGCCGGCCATGGCCAGGGATCGCAGGGTCTGCCGTGAGTCGAGCGCGGCCAAGGCCTGCGCGTCGTCGAGGAGGGCCTCGTCGAGGAAGGGCATCGGGGCGACGTCAGGCGTCGGTCGGCGTCAGCGGGGGCTCAGTCGCGGGTCGACCGGGCCTCGTCGGCGAGCAGCACCGGCACGCCGTCGTCGATGCGGTACGCACGCCCGCACTCGTCGTTGGTGCACTGCAGCTCAGGGTGGGTCGGGCCGACGCCGTCGCGCAGCTCGCCGTGGCATACGGGGCAGCGCAGGATGTCGCGGAGCCAGGGCTCCAGCTTCGGCGTCGTCTCCGTCATGAGCCCTCTCCTCGCGTCGTGCCGCGGATGCAGGCGAGCACCTGGTCGCGGACCGTCTCCATCGTGCCACGGTCGGCGGCCTCGACGTTGAGCCGCAGGAGCGGCTCGGTGTTGGAGGCCCGAACGTTGAACCAGCGCATCGGCTGATCGGTGAACGCAACCGTGAGGCCGTCCAGCTCGTCAAACTCCGGCTGCCCGTGGGTCCCGGCCCAGTCGCGCACGCGGCTGAGCGCAGCGGGCACGTCGGTGACCGTGGAGTTGATCTCGCCTGAGGCGACGTAGCGCTCGTACTCTGCGCCGAGCTCGGAGAGCGGGACCGACGCCTCGCCCAGCGCGGCCAGCACGTGCAGGGCCGCGAGCATGCCCGTGTCGGCGAACCAGAAGTCGCGGAAGTAGTAGTGCGCCGAGTGCTCACCGCCGAAGACCGCGTCGGCCTTGGCCATCTCGGCCTTGATGAACGAGTGCCCCACCCGGGTGCGCACCGGATGGGCGCCGTGCTCCCGGATGATCTCCGGCACGGCGTGGGAGGTGATGACGTTGTGGACGATGGCAATGTCGCCGGCGTCGGTGCCGCTACGCACCTCGCGGTCGATCTCCCGCACGGCGACGAGCGCGGTGACCGCGCTGGGGCTCACCGGCTCGCCCCGCTCGTCGATGACGAAGCAGCGGTCGGCGTCGCCGTCGAAGGCGAGCCCGATGTCGGCGCCGTGCTCGATGACGGCCTTCTGCAGGTCGCGAAGGTTCTCGGGCTCGAGCGGGTTCGCCTCGTGGTTGGGGAAGGTGCCGTCGAGCTCGAAGTACAGCGGGACGATCTCCAACGGGAGCGGCTCGAGCCCGCCATCGGTGCCGAGGACGGCCGGCACCGTGTGCCCGCCCATCCCGTTGCCCGCATCGACGACGACCTTGAGGTGGCGGTTGCCGCGCAGGTCCACCAGCGTCCGCAGGAAGCGGGCGTAGTCGCCCAGCAGGTCTCGCTCCGAGATGGTGCCGGGCCTGTCGGCGGGGGGCTGGGCCGAGGAAGGGTGGTCCAAGGCCCGCTGTGCCCGGTCGCGAATATCCGTGAGCCCGCTGTCCTGCCCGACCGGACGCGCGCCGGCCCGGCACATCTTGATGCCGTTGTACTGCGCCGGGTTGTGGCTCGCCGTGAACATCGCCCCGGGCCGGTCGAGAGCACCGCTCGCATAGTAGAGGCCGTCGGTCGAGCAGAGTCCGATGAGGGTGACGTCGACTCCGGCGGCCGCGACTCCCTCGGCGAACGCCCGGCTGAGCGTGGGCGAGCTCGGCCGCATGTCGTACCCGATGACCACGCCGGCCGCACCTTCCGGAACGGCGACGACCTCGGCGAACGCGGCACCGATGGCCCGTGCCACCTCGTCGTCGAGCTGGTCGGGCACGACCCCCCGGACGTCGTACGCCTTGATGAAGTCAGCCAGCACGCGATGGGTCACGAGGCAGGAGGCTACCGAAGCGGCGGGATGCGGTCGCCAGGGGTCGCTCGGGTAGTCAGCAGTCGCGGAAGGTTGATCGGCGTCAAGAGTCGCGCAGGACGCGCAGGTGCCCACGGCGGCCCGTCTCGACCGTTCCCGTCGCCGCCTCGCGGGCGGCGTGGTCGGGGGCAGCCGGTTGGCGCCGCGGCCGGCCCGCCTCTCGCACGGCGTTCGCGAGCGCGAGGAGGTCGTCGGTCGAAGGCGCCGGCGGCGCATACCCGCTGCCGAGCCGGACGACCTCCCAGCCGCGCGGTGCGGTGAGCCGTTCGGCGTGTCGACCGCACAGGTCGTAGGTGTGCGGCTCGGCGTAGGTGGCGAGCGGACCGAGCACGGCAGTGGAGTCGCGGTAGACGTAGGTGAGGGTCGCCATGGCCGGGTCGGAACACCCGGTCTTGGAGCACTGCCGCGACATTCCCACGTCTCGGACTGTATGCGTCGGCCCGGCCGGCCGAGGGACGCCGCGCCGCCACGGCTCGGCGGGTGTGGCGGCTCACTAGAGTGACGTCGTGACCTGGAGTGACCTCGAGGGCGCTCGGGCGTCGGACCGCCGTCGGTCGCGTCGTCGCGACCGGCGCGGGCGAGGTGCACGGGGCCCGCTCGCCTGGCCCGCAGTGCCGGCGATGGCGACTCGCTCGGAGCGCTTCGACGACCTCGTCATCGAGGCCGCGAGCCGTCTGGAGGAGTCGTGGGGCCGACCCTTTCCGGCCGTCGAGTTCGGCGTG
The DNA here is from genome assembly GCA_030947565.1 of Actinomycetota bacterium. Taxonomy (GTDB): domain Bacteria; phylum Actinomycetota; class Actinomycetes; order Actinomycetales; family Dermatophilaceae; genus Lapillicoccus. The sequence goes on along the minus strand of JALZBI010000191.1, from coordinate 2,436 downwards.
GAGGACGTCCCGCCCTCGGATCCCGCGCCCTGGGAGCACTCCGAGGTGCCGCTCGGGCGGCTGTTCGGGGCCCAGGGACGCGAGCCGGCCCGCATCGTCATCTACCGGCGCCCGGTCGAGACCCGCACCCAGGGCCAGCGTGAGCTCGCCCTGCTCGTCTCGGACGTCGTCACCGAGCAGGTCGCGGCGCTGTTAGGGGTCAGCCCCGAACAGCTCGACCCCAGCTACGGCGAGTCGGGGTATGACGACGAGGACTGACCTGGGCTGGGTCGCTCAGCCGGGGATCTGGCGTACCGGCACCTGCGTGGTGCTCACGACCCCGGGGTTGAGGGGGACGACCGAATAGAGCGGCCGCGGATCATCCGCTTGCAGGCCGATGCTCACCGCCGCGCGGACCGTGCCGGCTGTGCGCCGCACCCACACCTGGCGGGCGCCCGAGACGTCGACGCTCTGGGCGCTGTCAGCGGCGAGGAGGTAAGGCTCGACGTCGACGGCACCGGACTCGGACACGGTGTAGACCGAGGCGTTCGACGCCTCGCCCGTGCTGGTCAGCATGAGGGATGCCGCGGCGCCGGCGGGGAGCGGCGAGCCGGCGACGGCGGTGATGGGGTCGGTCGAGGTGCTCCAGGCGAAGTCGGACTGCGGGCCGGTGCCCCGGCGCTCGACCATGACGCCGGCGACGACGGGGTGGTCGGCGCGCAGCTGGATCGCGTAGGCGCCGGCGGGCACGGTGCCGAGGTCGATGTCGCGGACGGAGCTGCCGGGCACCCGGATGACGCCGTCACCCGGGAGGGCGATCGGACCGTCCTTGGTCAGCGCCCTGGCCTGGACGACGGTCTCGTCGCTGCCCGGGACGCCGACCCGCAGGCGGGCGGGTCCGTCGAGCACGCCGGCCGAGATGACCTGCTCCTGGCTGGGGGCGGCCGAGGGGATGGCGTCGTCGGCGCCGCGGCCGGTCGCGCCATCGACCCAGCTGTCCTCGAGGACGGCGCTGAGGACGCCTCCGCCGGCGACGACGTGGACCACGGGGGTGTTCTCCGGTCCGACGAGGGCGTCGACGAAGAGGCTGGCCCGGCCCCGGGGCGGCACGGATACGTTGCGGCCGTTGGACGACGGGAGCAGCCCGGCCCCACCGAGCACGCTGACGTCGGCGACGACCGGGTTGGCCCCCAGGTTGGTGAGGACGACCCGTTCGCGGCGGGTGCTGCCGCCACCTCCGGCCACGAGCCACAGCTCCGCCTGTGGCGCGAGACACGGAGCCGACACCAGGGCGCGGTCGTCACCGTCGGTCACCAGGGTGGTCTGCAGGGCGGCGACGGCGGGTGCGAGCGGTCCGGTGGCGGTGACCTGCGCGGCGGTGGCTCCGGTCAGGGTGCCGGTGACGAGGGACGCGGCCCGGTCGGTCTGCCCAAGAGCCGCACCGGCGGGAGTGGTGGCGACCGCGATCGTGCCGCTTCCCGACCCGACGGGGACGCCCTGGAGGGCTTCGGCCGGGGGGCTGGCGGCATACACCGTGGTGGTGCCGGGTATGGCCGGCACGCCCTGGAGGCCCTCGGTCTCCGGCCCGGGGCAGGACAGCGCGGCCGACGAGACGGGGGCCACCTGCGCCTGGGGGGCCGCGACCCGCTCGACGGTGGGCGTGAGGCTGACGGTGCCAGGAAGGGACATCGCGGCGTAGGTGAGTCCCGCCCCGGCGGCGACCACGACCGCGGAGCGGCCCAGCCCCCACCAGGCCGACGTCATGGCAGCCTCCGCGACCGGCGGGTGCCGAACGGGATCGCGAGGAACACGACCGCCGCGAGGAGGGCGAGCTGGGCGAGGAACCATCGCTGGTGGGACGGGGGGAGGTCGGCCTCGAGGCGGCCGGCGGTGGCGGGGATCTCGTAGGCCGGGGTGCCCGTCGCGGAGACCGGGCTGAGCTGGCGACCGTCGTAGGTCACGACCGCGTGGTCGGCCCACTCCGGTGCTTCGGCGAACACGACCCGGCGACCTGAGGCCCCGACGGACAGGGCGTCGGACACCGCGCCGTGCGGACCGTCGACGGCCAAGGCCTGCAGCGGCGCTCCGCTCGCATCGTCGAGTCGCACCCGGGCCGGTGGCACCGGGACGACGGCGGCCACGCTGGAGGCGCGGGCGACGACCCGCCACAGGGTCTGGTCGCCACTGGACCCGAGCCGGGTCAGGCCTTGAGCGCCGTCGAGGGCCCGGGCGAGCGCGCTGTCCGCCGGCGCTCGCAGTGACACGAACCCCACGCCGAGGTCGGCCAGGGCGTCCCCCACCCCCCCGGTCACGGGGACGCCGGACGCCACCGAGCCCAGCACTGTGCCCAGGCCGGGGTCGGTGACGTCGACGACGCGCTGCACGTCGCGCATCAGCTGGCCCGGCTCGTTGCCGATGAGGGCGTAGTCGAGGCGGTCGGGGTTGGGCGTCAGGACG
>JALZBI010000190.1 GCA_030947565.1 Actinomycetota bacterium | reverse complement strand
CCCGGGGCCCGCTGACTTCGGCCTACCGGACCGCTGTGGCCCTCGTGCTCCCGTTCGTCAACGTCACGACGCGGCAGGAGTGGCACGGGTGGGAGCACCTGCCGGCCTCAGGCGGTTTCGTCGCCGCGCCCAACCACATCTCCTACTTCGACCCCTTCACGGTTGCGCACTACCTCTACCGGGCCGGCTGCGTGCCCTTCTTCCTCGGCAAGGAGGAGGTGTTCCGGATCCCAGTGTTCGGCCGCCTCCTGCACGCCTCGGGCCAGGTGCCGGTCTACCGCAAGAGCGGTCAGGCGTCCGACGCCTACCGGGCGGCCGTCGCCGGCGTGGAGGAGGGCAAGTGCATCGTCATCTACCCCGAGGGCACGTTGACGCGCGATCCTGACCTGTGGCCCATGGTCGGCAGGACCGGCGCGGCCCGGGTGGCCCTGCAGACGCGCCGGCCCGTCATCCCCATCGCGCACTGGGGTGGGCAGGAGATCCTCCCCACCTACAGCAAGCGCGCCCACCTCGTGCCCCGGCATACCGTGCAGGTCGCCGCCGGCCCGGCGGTGGACCTGACGGACCTCTACGCCCGGCCCATCGACGGCCCGACCCTGCGCGAGGCGACGTCACGCATTATGGCGCGGATCACCGCGCTGCTGGAGGAGATTCGTGGTGCGACCGCTCCGCCGGCCCGTCACGACCCACGCATCGCCGGCGAGCCCGAGATCGGCAACTTCAAGAAGCGCCAGCCATGAGCCGGCGATGAGCCGCGCCGCCGTGCTCGGCGCCGGCAGCTGGGGCACCGCGTTCGCGGCGACCATGGCCGACGCCGGTTCCGACGTCGTCATGTGGGGTCGCCGTCAGGAGGTCGTGGACCAGGTCAACGCCGGCGTCAACGGCACCTACCTGCCGGGAGTCCGGCTGCCGCAAGGGATCCGAGCCACCGCTGACCCCGTCGAGGCGCTCGACGGGGCCGACATCGTCGTGCTCGCCGTCCCATCCCAGACGCTGCGGGCCAACCTCGTCGGCTGGCGGCCGCTGCTGCCCCAGGGCGCTGCCGTGGTCTCGCTCATGAAGGGCGTCGAGCTGGGGACGACGAAGCGGATGAGCGAGGTCATCGCTGACGTGGGTGAGGTTGCGGCCGAACGCATCGTCGTCGTCTCCGGACCCAACCTGGCCCGTGAGATCGCCGAACGGCACCCGGCAGCCAGCGTCGTCGCCTGCGTCCGGGAGGCGACGGCCGAGCGGGTGGCCGCGGCCTGCGTGACGCCCTGGTTCCGGCCGTACACCAACGACGACGTCATCGGCATCGAGCTCGGCGGCGCGGTCAAGAACGTCGTCGCGCTCGCGGTCGGCATGGCCGCCGGCATGGGGATGGGTGACAACTCGAAGGCCTCCCTCATCACGCGGGGCCTGGCCGAGACCGCCCGCCTCGGAGCCGCGCTGGGCGCCGACCCCGCGACGTTCATGGGCCTCGCCGGAGTCGGCGACCTCATCGCCACGTGCATGTCGCCGCTGTCGCGCAACCGCACGTTCGGCGAGCTGCTCGGTGGGGGCAGGAGCGTGACCGACGTCACCGCGGCCACCAGCCAGACGGCCGAGGGCGTCAAGTCGTGCGAGTCGATCCACGAGCTGGCGGTGGACCACGGGGTGGACATGCCGATCGTCGGGGCCGTTGTCGCCGTGGTCCGCGGCCAGGTCACGCCGCAGCAGATGGTCGACGAGCTGATGACCCGCAGCCTGAAGTCCGAGGGCGACTAGCCGAGAGCGTCGAGGGCGCGAGCGAGGTCACGCCAGAGGTCGTCGACGTCCTCGATGCCGACCGAGAGCCGCAGCTGGTTCTCCGGGACCGTGGGCGACTCCGCGGCATACCGGCGCCGCCGTTCGATGAGCGACTCGACCCCGCCGAGGCTGGTGGCGTGCAGCCAGAGGCGGCAGGCCGTGGTCACCGCGTCCGCGGCATCCGCTCCGCCGCGCACCTCGATGGAGACCATGGCGCCGAACCCGGGGTAGCGCACCAGCTCGACGCGTGGATGCTCTCTGAGCCGGCGGGCGAGCTCGGCGGCGTTGGCGCACGCCCGCTCGAACCGCACGTGCAGGGTCCGCAGGCCGCGCAGGGCGAGCCACACCTCCATCGGCCCGGCGATGGCACCGTGCCGGGTCCGGCGGTGGCTCAGGTGAGCGAGCAGGTCGGCGCGGCGGGTGACCGTGGCGCCGAGCAGGACATCGGAGTGCCCGGAGAGGTACTTCGTCACCGAGTGGACGACGATGTCGGCACCGAGCGCGAGCGGCTGCTGGTGCAGCGGGGTCGCCAGGGTGTTGTCGCAGACCGACAGTGCGCCCCGTTCCCGCGCCGCGGCGAAGAGGGCCGGGAGGTCGGCCACCTCGAGCATCGGGTTGGTGGGGGACTCGGCCCAGAGCAGATCTGCGCCGTCGAGGGCCTCGGCCACGGCGGCGGTGTCGGCGATGTCGACCGGCCGGACCTCGTGTCCGGCCTTCGCGTACTCCTCGAGCAGCGCGGTCGTGAGGTTGTACGCGTGGCGCGGGGCGACGACGGTGCCGCCCGCCGGCAGCAGGCTCATCGCCGCGGTGATCGCGGCCATCCCCGAGGCAAAGACCAGCGCGTCACCGCCCTCGAGGGCGCCCAAGGCGTCCTCGAACGCCGTCCAGGTGGGATTTCCGTTGCGTCCGTAGCCGACTCCGGCCTCGGGCGCGGCATACGTCGACGTCAGCTCGACGGGGGGGTTGACGCTGGCGCCGGGGACTCGCGCGGGCCGCCCCAGGGACACGACGAGGCTGGCCGGGGCGAGGGCGTCGTCTGCTGGGTGGCTCACCGGCCCCACGCTACCGAGGGGATAGGGTCGCGCCGATGAGCGACCGCCCGCCCAGTGACCTGGCCACACCCGGCGCCGCGCCGGGTCGCAAGATCCGGGTGGCGATCGTGTTCGGCGGGCGCTCCTCGGAGCACGCGGTCTCCTGCTCCACCGCGGCCAGCGTCCTGGCCGCGATCAACCGCGACCGTTACGACGTCGTGCCGGTGGGAATCGCCCGGGACGGCCGGTGGGTGCTGGTCGCCGACGACCCGGAGCCGCTGCGCCTCGGTCCCGGCCACGAGCCTCGGGTCGACGGGTCGGGCCAGCACGTCGTCGTCCCGCTCGGTTCCGACGACCGGTCCTTCACGGTGCTCGAGCCCGGCCATCCTCCGGTCGCGCTCGGTGAGGTGGACGTCGTCTTCCCGCTGCTCCACGGGCCGTTCGGCGAGGACGGCACCATCCAGGGCCTGCTCGAGCTGGCCGACGTCCGCTACGTCGGGTCCGGCGTGACCGCCTCCGCGGTGATGATGGACAAGGCGTTCATGAAGCTCGTCTTCACCGCGGCCGGGCTGCCCAACGCCGACCACGTCGTCATCACCGACCGCCAGTGGCAGCACGACCGCGCGGCGGCCCTGCGCGAGACCGAACGGCTGGGCTGGCCGGTCTTCGTCAAGCCGGCCCGGGCCGGGTCGAGCATGGGGATCTCGAGGGTCGACGCCGATGCCGGCCCTGAGGGCACCGCCGCCGCCGTCGAGGTCGCGCGCGAGCACGATCCCAAGGTCGTCGTCGAGGCGGGCGTCAGCGGCCGGGAGGTCGAGTGCGCGGTGCTCGGCGGCCGTCACGGTATGCCGCCACGCACCAGCGTGCTGGGGGAGGCGGTCGTCGTCAGCGGGCATACCTTCTACGACTTCGAGGCGAAGTACCTCGCCGCCGACGACGTGCGGCTCGTGTGCCCGGCCGACGTGCCGGCCGAGGTCTCAGACCGGATCAGGTCGATGGCGGTGGCCGCGTTCGACGCCGCCGGCTGCGAGGGCCTGGCGCGGGTCGACTTCTTCTACACCGACGACGGCGACGTGCTCGTCAACGAGATCAACACGATGCCGGGGTTCACCCCGTCCTCGATGTACCCCATCGCCTGGCAGGCGACCGGGCTGTCCTACTCCGAGCTCATCGACGAGCTCATCGCCCTCGCCCTCGAGCGGCGCACCGGCCTGCGCTGACCGGCCCGGTGACAGCGCTGACTCGGCTCAGCTGCACCGGCGGCCGGTCGAGGGGAGCGCACGGGCCGCCGCCGTGAAGGCCGGCAGCAGGGAGCCCTCGGGCACCGGACCCGTGGGGACGAGCACTTCGATGGCCGGATCGCGGCCGTAGGTGACGAACTTGGTCCCATCGCTGAGCGGCGTCGCGACCCAGTCGACCTCGTTGACCGTGAGGCAGTCGTCGGTCGTGGGTCCAGGCGGCGCCACTCCGCAGCGGGCGATGATGGACGGGTCGCCGTACGCGCGGACCGCCGGGGAGGTCGGGTCGGTGGTGACGGGCGTACGACCCGAGACGTCGGCCGGCCAGGCCGCGGCGGCCGTCGTGCAGGCCGGGTCGGCTGCTCGGGCAGGCACACTGACGGCGACCGCGCGGGAGCATCCGGAGACCAGCAGGGCGGCACCAAGCAGCAGGGCGACCGCGCGGGTCGGCGCGTCGGCCGCGGAGGGCATCCTCAGACGTGGACCACCGTGCAGGTCAGCGTGCGGGTGATGCCGGGCACGTCCTGGATCTTGGCGATGACGAGCTTGCCCAGCTCGTCGACCGTGTTGGCCTCGACGCGGGCGATGACGTCGTAGGGGCCGGTGACATCCTCGGCGAGGGCGACTCCGGAGATCATGGCGATGGACTCGGCGACGGACGCCGCCTTGCCGACCTCGGTCTGGATCAGGATGTATGCCTGGACCACCTGGGGCAACCCTTCTTCCGCTGGTAGGCCGGGGCATCGATGCCCCGGGAGACCGGGCGCGACGCAGCGCCCAGGGCAGACGCTACCGTGCGCGATGTGCAGGGTGAACCACGGCCGACCGTCGCCGACCTCGGCGAGGACGACCTGCTCGCGCAGATCTTCCCCCTCCTGGCCGGGCCACGCCAGGCGCGTGACGTCCGCGTCGGACCCGGCGACGACGCGGCGGTCCTCATGCTGGCGGCCACCACGTCCGGCGACGGGTCGGCGGGTCTCGTGGCGACGACGGACGCCGTCGTGCGTGGCAGCGACTGGCGCGACGAGTGGTCGACGGGGGAGGACGTCGGGGTCAAGGTGGTGGCTCAGAACCTGGCCGACGTCGCGGCCATGGGCGCCCGCCCGGTCGCGCTGCTCGTCACCCTCGCGATGGAACCGCCGACGCCGGTCGCATGGGTCCTCGACCTGGCCCGCGGCCTCGGCCTGGCCGCCGAGGAGGCATGGTGCCCCGTCGTCGGCGGCGACCTGTCCTCGGCTCCGGTGGGGACGCTCATGGTCTCGGTGACCGCCCTCGGCTCGCTCGACGGCCGGTCGCCGGTGCTGCGTTCGGGCGCGCGGGTGGACGACATCGTGGCGCTGGCCGGCACCCTGGGCCTCGCGGCCGCCGGGTTGCGCCTGCTGGGGGCCGGGC
>JALZBI010000027.1 GCA_030947565.1 Actinomycetota bacterium | reverse complement strand
GGTGCTCGCGGGCAACATCGCCACCCGCGAGGGCGCCCAGGCGCTGGTGGACGCGGGGGTCGACGGGGTGAAGGTCGGCGTCGGACCGGGCTCGATCTGCACGACCCGGGTCGTGGCCGGCGTCGGCGTCCCGCAGGTGACCGCCATCCACGAGGCGTCACTCGCCGCGCGGCGGGCCGGTGTCCCCGTGGTGGGCGACGGCGGCCTCCAGTACTCCGGTGACATCGCCAAGGCCCTCGTGGCCGGTGCCGACACGGTGATGATCGGCTCCCTGTTTGCCGGCTGCGAGGAGTCACCGGGCGAGCTGGTGCTCGTGGGCGGCAAGCAGTTCAAGGCCTATCGGGGCATGGGGTCGCTCGGCGCCATGGCCTCCCGAGGCAAGAAGTCGTTCTCCCGCGACCGCTACTTCCAGGCCGACGTCACCAGTGACGACAAGATCGTGCCCGAGGGGATCGAGGGGCAGGTCGCCTACCGAGGCCCGGTCTCGGCCGTCGCGCACCAGCTCATCGGCGGCCTTCATCAGTCGATGTTCTACGTCGGTGCGCACAGCGTCTCCGAGCTGAAGGAACGCGGCCGCTTCGTGCGCATCACCGCGGCCGGTCTCAAGGAGAGCCACCCGCACGACGTCCAGTCGATCGTCGAGGCACCTAACTACCCGTCGCGCTGACCGGCCGTGACGCTGACGGCGCAGGCCCTCAGCCTGTTCGCCGTCCCCGACGCCGACCTCGCCGCGCTGCGGTACGCCGACGAGCAGGTATGCGCCGCACCGGATCTCGCCGACTGGGTCACCGCGACGGCTGACGGACTTCGGGCGGCCATCGGTCGTCCGTCGCCCCCGCCAGGGCTCTCGTCCCGGCCGCCGGGGGAGCCTCACACCGTGGCGTACCTGCCTGTCCTCGCGTTTGCCGAGACTCTCCCGACGACCCTGGCCTGGGCCCGGACCCGCGGCATCCCGTCGGCCGTCGTGGCCGCGACGCTCGGCGACGTGGGCCGGATGCTGGTGCGCAACCGGCTGTGGGCCGGGCACATCGGCCTCGGTGACGAGCTGGGCGGCTGGCTGACCCGGCACCTCGTCGGGTCGGTCCTCCAGGTGGGGCGGCTGCAGCACGAGCGGTCCGCGGCCGGGCTGCGCACCGGCGCCTGGCTGCAGGAGGACGGGGCCGCCTACGCGCAGGGGGACGTGTGCGTCAACCTGCACGTGCCGGAGACGGGCCCCCTGGCGCCCGGCGCCGTGCTGGAGTCGCTGCGGGCCGGGCGTTCGCTGCTGCGCCGCCGGTTCCCTGAGGAGCGGCTGCGGGTCAGGTTCTGCGTCTCGTGGCTGCTCGACCCGCAGCTGGGGGAGTACCTGCCCGCGTCGTCGAACATCCTCGCCTTCCAGCAGCTGTTCCGGATCGGACCCGCCAAGGACGACGACGGTGACGCCTCGGTGCGCAAGTTCGTGTTCGGGGGCGACCTCGCACCCGTCGTCGACCTACCCCAGGGCACCGCTCTCGAGCGAGCGGTCGTGGCGCACTGGCGGGCCGGGCGGCACTGGCGGGTCCACGTGGGCCGGCTGCCCTGACGCTCGACCGCTCGACCGCTCGACCGCTCGACCGCTCGACCGCTCGACCGCCCGACCGCTCGACCGCACGGCGGGACAAGGGGGCCGAGGCGTTGGCAGAATCAGCCGTATGCCGAAGACCACCAAGAGCGGCAAGGCCAAGCACAGCGAGCTGCCCAGCACGCTGCAGCGGTCCGGCCGTCAGGCGCAGCAGACGTTCGCCGAGACCTACGACTCGGCGATCGACACCTACGACGGCGACGAACGGCGGGCCCACCAGACCGCGTTCGCCTCCCTCAAGCACACCCACGAGAAGGTGGGTGACCACTGGGAGCGCAAGGACGAGTACGGGCCGTCCGACGAGCGCGCCGAGGAGGGCGGGCGCGACAGCACCAAGCCCACGGCCGGCGGGGTCGACGCCAACGCCAGCAAGGCACACCTCTACGAGCTGGCCACCCGGCTCGGCGTCACCGGCCGCTCCCGGATGACCAAGGTCGAGTTGGTGGACGCGCTGCAGAAGGCCAACGACCGCAGCAGCGCTCGCGCGCGCCGCTAGCCGCGGGGCCCTCTAGAGGTTGCCCAGCACCCGGTCGACAGCGACCTCGACCACCACCCGCAGGGGGTTGACGCGCGGGGTCCGGTAGCGGGCGGCATACCGCTGCTCGGCATCCCGCACGGAGGCGGGGTCGTCGAAGACCCGCGCGGGCCCTTCGAGCGAGAGCCACCACCGGCCGTCGACCTGGCAGAGCACCGCGCGGCGACCGGCGGCCGCGTGTCGCGCCTTGCGGCTGGTGCCGCTGGTGATCACCCGGGCGACGCGCCGCTCGGGGTCCCAGGTGAAGCCGACGGGCGTGACGTGCGGGCTCCCGTCGGCCCGCAGCGTCGTCAGGGTCGCCAGGTGCCGCACCCGCAGGAAGTCGAGGGCAGCGGGCGACAGGGTCGCCGGGTCGAGGGCCACGCCCCTAGTCTCCCCCGCCCCCATCTCGCCGAACGCGGCGTTCGGCCGCAAAGGCGGGACGTCGATAGGCTCGGCCGGTGATCCACGGACGACGCAGGGACGCGAGGCCACGGTCGTGACCGAGATCGAGATCGGTCGGGGCAAGCGCGGCCGCCGCGCGTACTCCTTCGACGACATCGCCGTCGTCCCCTCTCGCCGCACCCGAGACCCGGAGGAGGTGTCGGTCTCGTGGCAGATCGACGCCTACCACTTCACCATTCCCGTGATCGCGGCACCGATGGACTCGGTCATGTCACCGCAGTCGGCGATCGCCTTCGGCCGGCTGGGCGGCCTGCCGGTGCTCGACCTCGAGGGCCTGTGGACCCGCTACGAAGACCCGGAGCCGTATCTCGAGGAGATCGTCGGCCTCGACCCGGCCAAGGCCACCGGGCGGATGCAGCAGATCTACGCCGAGGAGATCAAGCCTGAGCTCATCGCCGAGCGGCTGCGCGAGGTTCGCCAGGCGGGCGTGACCGTCGCCGGGGCGCTCAGCCCGCAGCGCACGCAACAGCACTGGAAGAGCGTCGTCGACGCCGGCTGTGACCTGTTCGTCATCCGGGGGACGACGGTGAGCGCCGAGCACGTCTCGGGGCAGGCCGAGCCACTGAACCTCAAACGGTTCATCTACGAGCTCGACATTCCGGTCATCGTCGGCGGGGCGTCCACCTACACCGCGGCGCTGCACCTCATGCGCACCGGCGCCGCGGGGGTGCTCGTCGGGTTCGGTGGCGGCGCAGCGCACACGACCCGCCTCACGCTCGGCATCCACGCCCCCATGGCCTCCGCCATCGCCGACGTCGCCGCGGCGAGGCGCGACTACCTCGACGAGTCCGGCGGGCGCTATGTGCACGTCATCGCCGACGGTGGGGTCGGCACGTCCGGGGACATCGTCAAGGCGATCGCCTGCGGGTCCGACGCGGTGATGCTCGGGGCGGCGCTGGCGCGGGCGGCGGACGCGCCGGGCCAGGGGTTCCACTGGGGGCCGGAGGCGCATCACGGCGAGCTACCGCGCGGCGAGCGGGTGGAGGTCGGTGCGACGGCCCCGCTGGCGGAGATCCTCTTCGGTCCGGGTCGGGTCGCCGACGGGACGACGAACGTCATCGGTGCGTTGCGCCGGGCGATGGCGACCACGGGCTACTCGGACGTCAAGGAGTTCCAGCGGGTCGAGGTCGTGGTCGCGCCCTACATGCACGGCTGACCCACCGGCCCGTCGCTGGACCTGAGCCCGGCGTGCGGTCCGGGTTCCGCGGCACCCCCTCGCGCCACGGAACCCTGACCCGACCCGCCTGAGTGACGGCTCTCGCGACCGTCCTGACGTGTGCCCGGTCTTCCCGCGTGTCGTGTGAACCGCCCCCCGCCCCCCGGGCGAGGAGGGACGGACCGGCCGTGACGACCGGCCCTCCCTTCAGTCGGGTCACGTCGGCCGCAGCCAGCGCCACCCGTCCAGACCATCTAACGAGGTCGAGGCGCCAGAGTTACGCCCCGTCAGGCCGTGAGGAAGGTCTTCCACCCGTTCTGAGGCGCGGCGCCGATCTGCAGGGTGCGCAGCTGGGCGAGCACGGCGGGGTCCTGCGCGTCGAGGTAGTCACAGAGCTGGCGGAACGACACGAGGCGGGCATCGGGGTAGGTGGCGATCTTGCGCATCACCTGCTCCACTGCGGTCATGTAGATGCCGCCGTTCCAGCTCTCGAAATGGTTGCCGATGATGAGCGGCGCGCGGTTGCCGTCGTAGGCCCGCTGGAAGCCGGCGAGGTAGGAGTCGGCGGCCTCCTGCTGCCACTGCGCGTGCTTGGCGGCGTCTCCAGTGGGCGTCTTGGACTGGTTGTACATCATGTTGTAGTCCATCGACATGACCTGGCCCTTGTGGCCGACGAAGGGGATCGACTGCAGGTCGAGGGCCCACAGCTTGCCGGCCTTGCTCGGCCACATCTGGATGCCGTTCGAGCTGGTGTCGTAGCGCCAGCCCAGGTCGTTGGCGGCCGTACGGAGGTTCGCCGACCCCTCCAGGCAGGGCGTCCGCGCGCCGACGAGCTCTTTCGAGTAGTCGAACGGCAGGGGGTCGAGGTCGGTGAACCCTGTGTTGGTCCGCCAGTTCTTGACGAACCCCACCGCCTGGTCGATCTCGTCCTTCCACTGGTCGGGCGTCCATGACCCGACGCCCTTGGCCCCACAGAAGTGACCGTTGAAGTGGGTGCCGATCTCGTGGCCCTCGAGCCAGGCCTTGCCGATGCCGTCGATGGTGGCGTGCACCGACTCGTCGGCGAGGAAGGGGATGGACGAGGACCCGACGGGCTTGCCCGGCGGCTTGTAGAGCGTGCGCTTGCTGTTCGGGAGCGTGTAGAGCCCGGACAGGAACAGGGTCATCGATGCCCCGAGCTCCTGCGACACACCGCGGAAGTGCGCGAGCAGCGGGTTCTTCACGCTCTCGCCGGCGCCGTCCCAGGAGATGACGACGAACTGCGGCGGGGTGTCACCGGCCTTGAGCTTCTCCACAGCCGGCTGGTGGGGCTGAGGGCCGCTGTCCCGCCAGGAACCGTCGGTGCCCGGCGCGGCGGGAGCAGTGGTCGACGGCTGGGTCGCCGGCGGCTCCCCGGGGTCGGCGGGTCGGGGGGTGGCGGTCGTGTCGGACGAGGCGCCCGCCTGGTCGCCCCGAGGCTCCACCAGACGGTCGCAGGCGGCGAGCGCAGCGGCGGCGCTGAGCCCGATCCCCCCCGCAAGGAGGCGTCGGCGGCTAAGGTCGGACACAGATCGACTTCCTCTGACATATCGGCCGGTCCCAGATCCGGCAAACCGCCCAACGGCAGGCGGCGACTGCCACCATAGGCCATTCACCGGCCCTGGCCGGGGAGGCCACGCTCAGGTGGACGCCTGGTTCGTCGTGCTGTCGCATGCCGTTCTCCCCGGGAGCCCCTGTCGTTCTCCGTCCCGCCACCGGGCTGACCCGGGCCGGTCGTCAGACCGAGGTCCGCTCGCTGGGCTCGTCGCGCCACGAGCGCCAGAGGGCCGCATACGCCCCGCCGGAGGCGATGAGCTCGTCGTGGGTGCCGATCTCGGTGATCCGGCCGTCGTCGACCACGGCGACCCGGTCGGCGTCGTGCGCGGTGTGCAAGCGGTGGGCGATGGCGACGACGGTCCGGCCGGAGACGACGGCGGCGAGGGACCGCTCCAGATGGCGGGCGGCGCGCGGGTCGAGCAGCGACGTCGCCTCGTCGAGCACGAGGGTATGCGGGTCGGCGAGCACGAGCCGGGCCAGTGCGAGCTGCTGGGCCTGGGCCTCGGTGAGGGCGTGGCCGCCGCTGCCCACCAGGGTGTCGAGCCCGTCCGGGAGGGCCCGGACCCACGGCTCGGCGTCCACCGCCGCCATGGCCGCCAGCAGGGTCTCCGGCGAGGCCGCCGGCTGCGCGAGCAGGAGGTTGTCGGCCAGGGTGCCCACGAACACATGGTGCTCCTGCGTCACCAGGGCGACCTCGCCGCGGAGCTGGTCGAGCTCGAGGTCGACCAGGCGCACCCCGCCGACGTCGATCCGGCCGGTGCGGGGGCCGTCCACACCGGCCATCAGCCGGCCGAGGGTCGACTTGCCGGCCCCGGACGGGCCGACGATGGCCAGCCGCTCGCCCGGCCGTAGGTCGAGGGAGACACCCTTGAGCACGTCGCGCCCGGGCCGGTAGGCGTACCGCACGTCCTCGACCTCGAGCCTGGCGTCACGCGGCGTCTCACCGGTCGCCGTGCGGTCGGGAGGGACGTCGCCGATGCCGATGACCCGGGCGAGCGACGTGGCGCCCACCTGGATCTCGTCGAGCCACATGAGCAGGTCGTCGAGCGGCAGCGCCAGCGCCTGGACGTAGAGGGCCACGGCGGTGACCGTGCCCACCGTCGTCTGCCCGCCCGCGACCAGGAAGCCGCCCCACAGCAGGGTCACCGCGACCGGGAGCAGGTAGGCGATCTCGACCTGCGGGAACCACCACATCCGCAGCCGCAGGGTGTAGGTCTCCGCGTCGAACGCGTCGGACAGAGCCCGGTCGATGCTCGCCTTCCGGCGGGCGCCGAGCCGCAGCGCGTCGACGGTGCGGGCGCCGTCGACGGTCTCGGTGACGACGCCGTTCATCACCGCGTAGGTGGCGCGCTCCCGCAGGTAGCCGTCAGGGGCGAAGCGGAGGTACCAGCGGGTGGAGAGCCAGATGATGGGCACCCCGATGAAGATCGGGAGGGCGACCAGCCAGCTCGTCACCAGCGCCGCCGCGACCGTGATGACGAGGGTGACGACGGCGACGAAGATGGCCGGGATCCCGAACCGCGCCACGTGGGACAGCGCCTCGACGTCGTTGGTCGTCCGCGACACGAGATCGCCGGTGCCGGCCCGCTCCACCGTCGAGAGCGGCAGCGCGACGACGCGGTCCATGAACTGCTCACGCAGCTCGGCGAAGAAGTCCTCGCCCATCTGGAACGCCGCCCGCCGGGCAAACCAGGTGAGCACCGTCTGGACGACGACCGACGCGGCGAGCACCATGGCCAGCCGGTCCACGGTCTCGAGGGTGCCGTGCTGCGTCACCGTGTCGACGAGCTGCCCGACGATGCGAGGCGCCACGAGGGCCGCCACGGCCGCCAGCGCGTGCAGCCCGACGACGAACGTCAGCTGCCGGCGGTGCCGACGCAGCAGCCCAGCGGTGTGGGCTCGCACGGACGTCATCTCGGCCACGGGGAGTGTCGTCCGCGTGGGCGGTGTCATCAGGAACGCCATCAGCCCTCGCTCCGTCCAGCCGACCCGACGGGCTCCCTGGCCTCGTCGGCCTCGTCGGCCTCGTTGGCCTCGTTGGCCTCGTTGGCCTCGTTGGCCTCGTCGGCCTCGTCGGGCTCGCCCCGCACGACCACCGCGCGGTAGGTGGCGTCCCGCCGCATCAGCTCGTGATGGGTGCCGCTCGCCCGGACCACGCCGCCCTGGAGGAAGAGCACCCGGTCGGCGTGGTCGAGCACGAGGGGACTGGCCGTCATCACGGCCGTCGTGCGTCCCCGCCGGGCGGCCGCCAGCCGTCCGGCGACCCGCGCCTCGGTATGCGCGTCGACCGCGCTCGTCGGCTCGACGAGGACGAGGGTGTCGGCGTCGGTGAGCAGAGCACGGGTCAGCGCGATCCGCTGCCGCTGGCCGCCCGAGAAGGAGCGGCCTCGTTCCTCCACCGCACTGTCGAGGCCGTCGGCGAGCGCCTCCAGGACGTCCTCGCCACTGGCCACCGCGAGCGTGTCGAGGATCGCGGCGTCGCTGTGGACGCCCCATGGGTCGAGCTCGGCGCGCAGGGTGCCGGTGAAGAGGCGAGGGTCGGTCTCGCTGACGACGACCCGGCGGCGAACGCTCTCCAGGGGGAGGTCGAGCAGCGGCGTGGACCCGAGCCGGACACCCGCGGCGTCGGGACCGAACCGGCCGAGCCGGTCGGCGACGGCCGCGGAGTCCTCGGGCCGCGCCGAGACCACGGCGGTGAGCAGGCCGGCCTCGACGACCACCCCGCTTCGCTCGTCGACCAGGGGTGCGCCCGGAGGTGGCTCCGGGGTGCCCCGGGCCGCCCCGGCGTGCGCCTCGTGGTCCTCGTGGTCCTCGTGGTCGGGGCGCACCGACAGGACCCGGATGATCTTGCCGGCGCCGATGTGGGCTCGGGTGAACCGGTCGACGAACTCCGTCGCCGTGCGCAGGGGCAGGACCAGGAAGGCCGAGTACCCGTAGAAGGCGACGAGCTCGCCGACGCTGATGTCACCGGCCAGCGCCGCTCGGGCGCCGAGCCACGTCACGACCAGGACGAACACCCCGGGCAGCAGCACCTGGGCCGCGTCGAGGGCTGCCTGCACCCCGGCCACCCGGTAGCCGACCCGACGCACCTGCTGGGACTGACCGGCATACCGGCGCAGGTAGGTGTGCTCGCCCCCGATGCCTCGCAGCACCCGCAGGCCGGCCACGGTGTCGGCTCCGAGGCTGATGAGCCGGCCCGACTCCTCGCGTTGGCGGGCCTGCCGCTTCTGCAGGGGACGGACGACGAAGCTGAGGAGGGCAACGAGGACGGGGACGCCGATGAGCACGACCAGGCCCAGCGTGCGTGAGGCCGACAGGAGGACGACGGCGACCACGACGTAGCTGACGACGGCGCCCACCATGCGGGCGAAGACGTCGTAGAGGCCACCGAGCCGCATCGCGTCGGACGCGACCGTGGCGACTACGTCACCGGTCGGGGTCGTGCGCGGGAGGGCGGCTCCGACGTCGGCGCTGTGCCAGCCGATGAGCTGCACCGAGCGGAAGGTCGCGCGCAGCCAGTTGTGCACGGCGAAGTAGTGCCGGAAGGTGCCGGCGAGCGCGCTGACGATGCCGAGCACGACGAGGACCCCGCACCACAGCAGCAGGGTGCGGTTGTCGCGGGCGACGATGCCGCCGTCGATCGCGCGGGCCATGGCCGCCGGGAAGAAGGCCTGCGTCACCATCCACAGCACGCCGAACACGGTGGCGACGGCCAGGGTGCGCCACTGTCCCCGTCCTATCCAGCCCAGGAGGTGCATCGGGCCGCGTAGGTCCGGGGTGCCGGGATCCTCGTAGGGGAGTCGCATGATCCCTCGACGTTACGCGTCAGGTCGGACGCTCCTCACCCGGTTTTCCCGTCGACGGGGCCCAGCAGGGGCTCCGGTTCGTGACCGGCGGGGGAGTGACAGGTCACCACCGGGGATGCCGTGAAGCCACGGAAGGGGTTACGCGCGGTCGACGACGGCGGCGGCCACGACGAGGTCCTCCCAGGCCATCCCCACACTCTTGAAAACCACGGGGCCGGTGGCCGGGACGTCCGCGACACCCGTCAGCACCGAGCTCATCGGGACGAGCTTCTCCGGCCGGAGCATGCCCTCCCCGATCGCGAGGACCACGTCCCCGGCCTCGCGCAGGGCGGTCGCCACGTCTTCCACCACGACCGTGGCGCGGCCGAGCAGGGCCGCATCCAGCTCCCGGGCCTCGGGCTCGTGCGAGCCGACCGCGACGACGACGACCTCGTCGGCCAACAGCGCGGAGTCGAAGACGGGTGTCCGGGCCGACGTCGCGCAGACGACGACATCGGCGGACCGCAGCGCGGCCTCGGCCGAGGCGGAGCTGAGGGCCAGAGCACCGACCGGCCCCCTTGACGGGTCGCGCACCAGGTGAGTGACGGCGGCGCGCGGGCGGACAGCGGCGAGCGTCGTGGCGTGACCTGTGGCCTGCGGCCCGGCACCGATGATGACGACGCGCAGCGGCCGGTCGGGCAGCCGCCCAACGACCGCGGCGACCGAGACCGCGGGTGTGCGCAGCGCGGTGAGGGCGGTGCCGTCGAGGACGGCCCGCGGGGTGAGCGTGTCGGCGTCGAAGAGCAGGTAGACGCCCTGGATACGGGGTCGGCCCCGGGCCGGGTTCCCCGGGGCGACGGTCGCCACCTTGACGCCGGCCGCGGCTGACGTCTGCGACGGCATGAGCAGGAGCTGACCCCCGTCGAGCTCGACCGGTATGCGCGCCGGGTCGCCCGCGGGGTCGAACCCGTTGCGGAGGGCGTCAGTGATCGCCTGGACCGCGGCGGCCGGTCCGAGCGCGGCCACCGCCTCCGCGTGGTAGTACCTCACCGCAGGACGAACCCGGGCACCAGTGGGTCGGCCGGGTCCACCGAGAACACGTGGTCGCCGGTGCGGTAGGCCATCCCGGTGACCTGGGGGATCACGGCGGGCCGGCCGTCCACCTCGACCGACTCGAGGACCAGGCCGGTGAACGTGCTCCCGACGATGGAGTCATGGCGCAGCCGGGTGCCGCGCGGCAGCCGGCCGTCCGCCGCCAGGACGGCGAGGCGGGCGCTCGTCCCCGAGCCGCAGGGCGACCGGTCGACCTCGCCGTCCGCGAAGACGGTCACGTTGCGTTGGTGCACCTGGCCCGCCGTGCCGCCGAGGTCGCCGAGGTCGTCGAGGTCGTCGAGGTCGTCGAGGTCGTCGAGGTCGTCGAGGTCGTCGAGGTCGCCGCGGTCGTCGAGGTCCCCGAGGTCCCCGAGGTCGTCGAACCAGATCGTGCCGTAGATCCCGTCGAGCCTCGGGTCGGTCGGGTGCGCCGCATACGGGGTGTCGTTCAGGGCCCACTTGATCTCTCGTCCGAGGGTGATGAGGTCACCCAGGTGCCGGGGGGTCACGGACAGGCCCACCTGCTCGGCCGGGAGTGATGCGTAGACCGCGCCGCCGTAGGCCACATCGACCCGGACCTCGCCGCGGGAGGTGGACACCGGCACGTCGGTGGCGACCACCCAGCTGGGCACGTTGACGAAGTCCACCGCGACCACCCGCCCGTCCTCGCGATGGACCCGCGCGGTGACGCGGCCCGACGGGACGTCGATGACCACGTCGGCGCTGCCGGTCGCTGGGGCGGTGACCCGGCCGGTCTCCACCGCCCAGACCCCCAGTGCGATGGTGCCGTGGCCGCAGGCGGTCGAGAAGCCGTCCTTGTGCCAGAACAGGACTCCGAGGTCGGCCCCCGCGTCGTCCGGAGGCACGATGAACCCGCCGTACATGTCGGCGTGGCCTCGCGGTTCGGAGCACAGCACGGCCCGCAACGCCTGCACGTCGGGGTCCTCGATGGCGTGGGCCCGGCGCTCGGCGACGGTCTCTCCGCGCATCGTCACCGGCGGGTCGGGCACGATCCGAAACGGCTCACCACCGGTGTGGTAGTCGATGGTCACGATCGTCGAGGCCAGCACACGGGCATGCTGCCACGCCTCAGGACGATCCACGCCGGCACCGACAGCCGGCAACGACGGCTGACCGGCCGCGGCCTGGGCGGGCTTCAAATACAGGAGTGTCGAGTCGCTCAGCGGTCCTGCGGCGTCCAGGTCGTCGAATCCTGCGGCCCAGGGGTCACCCCACGGGCGGCTGCCTCGGCATCGGCCTCCGAGATGGACAGCACCCTCCCGCACGCGGTGCACTCGTCGAGGTAACGCGCGCGGCCGAGCGTCAGGACCGGGATAAAGAACAGGCTGAGCTTCTTCCGCTGCCTGAGCACGTCGTGCTGCGCGTGCTGACCGCAGCCTTCGCAGGTGTAGGTGGAGGCCCCCATGACATCGAGCACCGCCCGGATTCCGAAGATCAGCAGCATGGTGTTCTCGTCCTGTAGAAGCCGGGTCCTCCAGGGTGTACCCGCCGAGCCGGGAGGGAAACCGGTCATGTCGCACGTCATGTCGCGCGAGGTGCCCCTATTGGGGCAGCAGCCGCGACATGACCCGTGACATGACCCGCGACATGACCCGCGACATGAAGAGGCCTGGATGGCTCAGGACGGGGCGGCCACGGCGCGGCGCAGGGCCGCCAGGGTGCGGTCGACGTCGGCCTCGTCGGTCGACCAGTTGCTCACCGAGATCCGCAGCACCGCGCGGCCACGCCACCGCGACCCGGAGAGCCACGCGCCACCGTCCTTGACGAGCCGGGCCGCGACCGCCTCGGTGCGCGCATCGTCGCCGAAGCTCACGCATACCTGCGTGTAGGGGACCTCGCCCAGGACCTCGGCCCCCTCGATGGTCCGTACGCCGGCGGCCAGCTCCGCCGCCCGCGTCGCCAGCCGCTCGACGAGGGCCTCCACCCCCGACCGGCCGAGGCTGCGCAGCACCGCCCACACCGGCACGCCCCGGGGCCGGCGCGACAGCTCGGGTGTCTTGTCGTAGGGGTTGCCCGGACCGGTGTCCTCGGCCATGAGGTAGCTCGCGTGCACCCCGAACGCGCTGCGCATCGCCGTGGGGTCACGGACCACGGCGACCCCGCAGTCGTAGGGCGTGTTCAACGTCTTGTGGGCGTCGGTCGCCCACGAGTCGGCGCCGTCCACCCCCTCGGTGAGGTGCCGCAGACGCGGGCTGGCCGCCGCCCACAACCCGAACGCGCCGTCCACGTGCACCCAGGCTCCGCGCGCCCGGGCCATCGCGATCGCATCACCGAACGGGTCGAACGCCCCGGAGTGCACGTTGCCCGCCTGCAGACAGACGATCACCGGCTCCCCCTCGGGCACGTCGGCGAGCCCAGCCTCCAGGGCGTCCACCCGGATCCGTCCCTGGTCGTCGGCGGCCACGGGCGTCGGTGCACCGAGCCCCAGGTAGCGCAGGGCGACGTCGACGGTGTCGTGCCGTTCGGCGCCGACGAGCACGTGCACCCGAGGGGCGCCGGTGAGCCCGTCGCGGTGCACGTCCCACCCGACCCGCGACAGCACGGCATACCGGCCCGCAGCGAGGCCCGTGAAGTTGGCCATCGTCGCCCCGGTGACGAACCCGACGTCGCTACCCTGGGGCAGCCTTAGCAGATCGAGCAACCACGCGCCGGCCGCCTCTTCGAGGGCGGCCACGGCCGGGGTGGCCGCACGCATCCCGCCGTTCTGGTCCCACGCGCTGACCAGCCAGTCGGCGGCGAGCGCCGCAGGTTGCGTACCGCCCATGACCCAGCCGAAGAACCGGCCCGAGCCGATGGCCATGAGGCCGGGCTCGGCACTGGCCATCAGGTCGACGACCTCGGCGGGGGCGAGCCCGGTGTCGGGTAGCGGTCCGCCCAGCCGGTCGAGGATCACGTCGGCGCTCTCGGACGGGCCGATCCGCCGGGTGTCGAGCGACTCCAGCCAGGCGACGGCATGCGCGTGCGCACGACCCAGCGCCGGTTCGTAGTCCGCCGGTCGGATGCCCACCCGTCGACGGTAGACCCGCTCAGAACGTGACGAAGGTGTTCCGGGCGACGAGGAAGCCCTTCTTGCTCGCCGT
>JALZBI010000189.1 GCA_030947565.1 Actinomycetota bacterium | reverse complement strand
CGGCGGTGAACGTCCAGGCCTGGTTCGCCTGGTTGTTGCACGTCCAGACGATCACCCGGGTCTTGAGGGCGGTGGAGTTGCCGGTCACGTCGAGACAGAGACCGGACGCGACCCCGACGACCGGCGTCCCGGTGGCGGCCTGGGCCGGCGCGCTCACAGCGACGAGCGTCGTCGCGACCAGGAGCAGCGCCACGGCGCCGGCCCACACCGACCGCCTCCACGGGTGTGGTCCGTGCGCTGGTGTCCCAGCTGTGCCCATCATCGACCCCCGTCGCGTCGCAAACTGGGGCAAACCCTGCGCTTCTCCGGGCCGGACGTCAAGAGGGGGCGGGAAACCGGCGTCGCGGGGTCAGCGAGCGACCTGCTTGGTCAGCCAGGGGTCGACGACGGCGTGGAAGTCGTCGGCGCGGTCCCGGCGCACGCAGTGGCCGGCCCCGCGGATGACCTCGATCTCCACCTGGGGGTTGTCGACCCGGCGCAGGCTCGTCATCAGGTCGCCGGTCCAGATCGCCCCGGCTGTGCCCGTCACGAGCAGGGCCGGGACCGCGATCCGGGCGGTCACGTCCGGCCACGGCGCACGCACGGTGACGCCCGGGCGCCCGAGCATCTCCAGATCGGTCTGCTGCTTGGCCTCGAGCCACGGCTTGAACTCCCGCTTGGGCCACGTCGGGTGCTCCCGCTTGCCGTGCTTCATCGCGTGGTTGGGGTGGGCGTTGATCTCGCGGGCCTCGACCACCCGGCGGCGGGCCGCCTCGGCCTCGTCGTGGTCGGTGTAGCGGCCGGACCCCAGCGCCGGGTCCTCGAGGACGACCGCCCGCACCAGGTCGGGCCGAGCGCCCGCGAGCGCCGCCGCGGTGCCGCCTCCCATCGAATGGCCCACCAGCACCGGTGGTGCCACGCCCTCGTCAGCCAGCCGCTCCAACGCCTCGACGAGGTCGGCGAGGTGGGTCTCCCCGATGCCGCCCTCGAGCTCACCCCGGGTGAACCGTTCCGACTCACCGTGGCCGCGGGCGTCCCAGGTGACGATGCGATAGTCCGCCGACCATCGCTCGACGGCGTCGGGCCAGCACCGACCGGAGTCGGTGAGACCGTGCAGCAGGAACAGGGTCGGCGCTTCGGCGTCTCCCCGTCCGAACCGGTGGAGGGTCGGGGGGTCCTCGCTCTGGGGCGGGTCGTCGCGACGCTGAGCAGGCGGCATACGTGAAACCATAGGGGGGCTCAGCCCCCCGCGTGCCCGATGAGGAGCAGCCCGATGGACGCCGTCACCCAGGTCCCCGCCCCGGTCAACGAACCCGTCCTGGAGTATGCCCCCGGCAGCCCCGAGCGGGCCTCGCTCCAGGTCGCGCTCGCCGAGCTCGGGTCGCAGCGCCGGGACCTGCCCCACACCATCGCCGGGCGCCGAGTCATGGGCGGTGGCAAGCGAATCGACGTGCGCCAGCCGCACGCCCACCGCAAGGTGCTCGGCACCCTCAAGAACGCGACGGTCTCCGACGCCCGCTCAGCCGTCGACGCCGCGAAGGCCGCCGCACCGGGTTGGCGGGCCCTGTCGTTCGACGACCGAGCGGCCATCCTGCTCAAGGCCGCCGAGCTGCTGTCCGGCCCGTGGCGGGCCCGGCTCAACGCCGCGACGATGCTCGGCCAGAGCAAGACGTGCTATCAGGCGGAGATCGACGCGGCCTGCGAGCTGATCGACTTCTGGCGCATCAACGTCCACTTCGCCCGGGAGATCATGGCCGAGCAGCCCCCGCTCAACACCAAGGGCGTGTGGAACCGCACTGACCACCGCCCTCTCGAGGGGTTCGTCTACGCCATCACCCCGTTCAACTTCACCGCGATCGCCGGCAACCTGCCGACCGCCCCCGCCCTCATGGGCAACACCGTCGTCTGGAAGCCGTCGCCGACGCAGAGCCTCGCCGCCCAGCTGACGATGGAGCTGCTCGAGGCCGCCGGTATGCCGCCCGGCGTGGTCAACCTCGTCACCGGCGACGGGCTCAACGTGTCGAAGGTCGCCTTGGCCGACCCCGACCTGGCGGGCATCCATTTCACCGGGTCCACCCCCACGTTCCAGCACCTCTGGGGGGAGGTCGGCGCCAACCTGCCCCGCTACCGCTCCTACCCGCGCCTGGTGGGCGAGACCGGCGGCAAGGACTTCGTCGTCGCCCACCCCTCGGCCGATCCCGACGTGCTGCGGACCGCATTGATCCGCGGGGCCTTCGAGTACCAGGGCCAGAAGTGTTCGGCGGCCTCTCGGGCCTATGTCCCCGTGTCGCTGTGGAAGCAGGTCAAGGACGACCTCGTCGACATCACCAACGGCCTGCCGCAGGGTGACGTCACCGACTTCGCCAACTTCCTGGGCGCGGTCATCGACGACCGCTCGTTCGCCAAGAACGCCGCGGCGATCGACCGGGTCAAGGACGCCGCGAAGGTCAAGGTCATCGCCGGGGGGACCTACGACGACTCGGTCGGCTACTTCGTGCGTCCAACTGTCCTCGAGTCGAGCGACCCGGCCGACGAGTCGTTCCGCACCGAGTACTTCGGACCGATCCTGTCGGTGCACGTCTACCCCGACGCCCGCTACGACGCGACGCTCGACCAGATGGAGTCGTTCTCGCCCTACGCCCTCACTGGGTCGATCATCGCCCAGGACCGGGTGGCCATCGCCGACGCGGCCCACCGGCTTCGATTCGCCGCCGGCAACTTCTACGTCAACGACAAGCCGACCGGCGCCGTCGTCGGTCAGCAGCCGTTCGGTGGCGGCCGGGCTTCGGGCACCAACGACAAGGCGGGCTCCGCTCAGAACCTGCTGCGCTGGACGAGCGCCCGGTCGATCAAGGAGACCTTCGTCCCCGCGACGTCGCACGTCTACCCCTACATGGGCTGACGGGCCGAATCGCCGCGGCGTCGATCTCGGCAAATCCGCAGCGCAGGGCGTCGATCCGCGGTCTGATGTAGGGCGTACCGGGGCGCCCACTGCGGAGGAGTCATGATGCGTCGCACCTCGTTCGGTCAGCCGCGGCGGTCCCGCCACGCCCTGCTGGTGACCACGGTCATCGCGGTCGCCGCCGTCGTCCTCGGCGCCTGCTCGGCGGCGTTCGACTCGCCCGCTGGTCGAGCCCTGCCGAGTGGGGCGCGCGACATCGTGGGCTCTGCGCCCTATGCCCACGGTTCCTGGAACTACGACGTGGTCGACCTCGAACGCGGACGAGTCCTCTACGCGCAGAACGAGAACCAGATGCAGTTCCTCGGCTCGACGACCAAGCTGTTCACCGTCGGGAGCTACTACGACGAGGTCGGGGCCAACGCGACTCTGGAGACCCCCGTTTACGCCACCGGGTCGCGCTCGGGCGGGAGCCTGACCGGAGACCTCGTCCTCGTCGGCGCCGGCGACTTCATCCTCGGCGGCCGGGGTGTCCTGCAGGGCGACCTGCAGTGGACCGATCCAGACCACGTGTACGCGTACGCCTCACCTCTGGTGAAGCCGGTGGCCGCGGATCCGCTCGCGGGACTCGACCGGTTGGCCTCCGGGGTTCGTTCGTCGGGCATCACGTCGGTCAGCGGTGACGTCCTCGTCGACGACCGGCTGTTCGCCGCATACCAGACCAAGGAGGGAGTCCTCACCTCCATCATGGTCAACGACAACCTCCTGGACGTCCTCGTCCATCCGGGTGCCGCAGCGGGGCAGCCGGTCACCGTCGGCACCGTGCCGACCACGGCCTTCTTCTCGGTGGTCAACCAGGCCACGACCAGCGCCGCCGGCGGTGCCTCGACCCTGCAGGCGACGCTGGCCGGCCACACCGTCACGATCACCGGGCAGCTGCCCGTGGGTTCGCCGCAGCAGGACCTCGCGCAGTTCGCCCCCAGCCCCGGGGACTATGCGCGGGGTCTGTTCATCGAGGCTCTTCGGCGCGCCGGTGTGACCGTCAACGCCGACGTGCGGACGGCGACCGGAACCCTGCCCACGACGAGCCGCTACCCTGCCGCGGACAAGGTGGCCTTCCTCACCTCACCGCCCGCGGGCGTCCTCACCAAGCTGGTGACGAAGGTCAGCCACAACCGCGGCGCCGAGACGCTGATGTGCCTGCTCGCGGTGCGTGCCGGGTCGCGCGACTGCGAGAGCGGCCTGCCCATCATCCTGTCGACGATCGACCAGGCCGGCCTCACACCCGGCACCGTGGCGATCTACGACGGCGAGGGCTCCGACCCGTCATCGGCGACATCGGCCGCGATGATCCAGTGGCTCACCTGGCTGCGGAGCCGTCCGTTCGGCGCCCAGCTGAGGGCCGGCCTACCGGACATCAACCACGACGGCAGCATCCTCGTCAAGAGCGGCCTGAGCGCCCGCCCCGAGATCGGCGTGCAGCCGGCCCTCTTCGTCGCCGCCGGCCAGGCCGGCTACCTCACCACCGCCCGCGGCAAGGAGGTCGCCGTCGCGCTGTACGCCCTCAACGCCACGTACCCCTCGGTCGCCGACGGTCTCCTCAAAGACCTGCCGGCGACGGAACAGGTCCTGCGGGAGATCCAACAGGCCAACTAGAGGCGCCAAAGGTCACCTCCGGCCGAGGATGCAGGGCGAGTGGTCAGGTTTGGTCGTCAGGAGCGGCCGGAAAGGGCCAGAGGTGACCCCTCGGCCTTCCCGGGAGATCAACGGTGACCTTGGCGGAGGGGGGGACCGAGAGGTCAAGAATGGTCGCCCAGGCCGGCCGCAGAGGGCCGAAAGTGACCACTCAGCCTGTCCCGGTAGGCCAGAGGTGACCTTTGGCGGGTGAGCCGGCCTGTCCTGGTAGGCCAGAGGTGACCTTTGGCGGGTGAGCCGGCCTGTCCTGGTAGGCCAGAGGTGACCTTTGGCGGGTGAGTCGGCCTGTCCTCGTAGGCCAGAGGTGACCTTTGGCGGGCGAGCTGGCCTGTCGCGCAGGGGTCTGGCGCCGGGAGTCCCGGGTCAGCGGGCCAGCCAGGCCCGGCCGACCTCCTGCTCCTTGTCGATGGCCGCCCGGATCGGTCCCTCGGCCGCCTTCTCGACCCGTCCGCCGACCAGCGGGATCCTGGCCTTCAGCTCGCCGTCGATGTCGACCCGGCTGCCGGCCGCGGTCGGGCTGAGGCGCAGCGTGCCCTTCATCCCGACGGGCGCGTCGCCGATGCCGATCGTGATGGTGCCGGTGCGCGACCCGTCGACCGAGGCCGGGCTCCACATCAGCGTCTCGGTGACTTTGACCTTGGGCCCGATCATCGACCGGGCGAAGTCCGGGAACCCGTCGGTGGGCAGGACACGCGCCGTGATGATCTCGGTCTGGTCGCCCTTCGGCGTCACGGACTCGGTGTGCGACAACGGATGGGTGGCCTCGCATTTCGCCGCCTGGAACGCCGGGTCGGCCATCATCGCGAAGACGTCCTGCGGGCTGGCGGGGTACTCGTACGACGTCGTGATCCTCATTCCGCCACCGTATCCAACGGCTGGAGAAGGGGCGCGGTGGT
>JALZBI010000026.1 GCA_030947565.1 Actinomycetota bacterium | reverse complement strand
CCCGTCAAGTCCGTCAAGTGCGTCACCGGCCACGGTAACCGCGCGGGCTGTCAGCCGGCCGCACGGACACGGGTGGCCGCCCTACGATCGGCGGGATGGGGACGCATACGGTCACGAACCAGGTGCCGCCGCTGCCCGAGCACAACACGTTCGCGGCCGACCGCGTGTTGGTCGAGGCGGTTCAGCGCTGGGGTGGGCCAGGGGTCGAAGAGACGCTGCACGACCTCGGTCGACGGGCGGGCACCGCCGAAGCACGGGCCTGGGGCGATGACGCCGACGTGCACCCGCCCCGCCTGCGGACCCACTCCCCCGGCGGGGAGCGGGTCGACCGGGTCGACTACCACCCGGCGTACCACCAGCTGCTCGGCGTCGCCGTGGGCGCCGGGCTGACCGGCGAGCCGTGGACGAGGCCCCCCGGCTCCGGCGCGCACCTACGACGGGCCGCAGGCTTCCTGATGTGGAGCCAGGTCGAAGCGGGGCACGGCTGCCCGGTCTCGATGTCGTATGCCGCCGTGCCCGCGCTGCGCCACGACGCTGAGCTCGCGGCTCGGTGGGTCCCCCGGCTCGCCTCTCGCACCTACCAGCCCGAGCTGCGGCCGGTCGCCGAGAAGGAGAGCGCGCTGTGCGGCATGGGGATGACGGAGAAGCAGGGCGGGTCCGATGTCCGGGCCAACACCACCACGGCGCGGCCGGTGGGGTCGGGTCCGGTACCGGGCGAGGCGTACCGGCTCACCGGGCACAAGTGGTTCTGCTCGGCGCCGATGAGCGACGGGTTCCTCATACTCGCGCAGGCCCCCGGTGGGCTGACCTGCTTCGTCGTCCCCCGCGTGCTGGACGACAGCTCCTCGAACTTCTTCGCCTGGCAACGCCTCAAGGACAAGCTGGGCAACCGGGCCAACGCCTCGAGCGAGGTCGAGCTCGAGGGCACCTGGGCATCACGCCTCGGCGACGAAGGTCGTGGGGTCCGCACCATCATCGACATGGTCGGCGCCACGCGTCTCGACTGCGTGCTCGGGTCGGCCGCGACGATGCGGCAGGCCACCGTGCGCGCCATCCACCACGCTCGTCACCGCCGGGCGTTCGGTGCTCCACTGGTCGACCAGCCGCTCATGCTCAACGTCCTGGCCGACCTGGTGCTCGAGAGCGAGGCCGCGACCTTGATCGGTATGCGTCTCGCGCACGCCGTCGATGCGGGTGAGACCGCGTTCGGCCGGCTCGCGGTCGGCGCCGCGAAGTTCTGGGTGTGCAAGCGGGCGGTTCCTGTGGTGGCTGAGGCCCTGGAGTGTCTGGGCGGCAACGGATACGTCGAAGAGAACGGCCTGGCCCGCCTCTACCGTGAGGCACCCCTGAACTCGATCTGGGAGGGGTCGGGCAACATCATCGCCCTCGACGTGCTGCGGGCCGCGCAGGACCCGGTAGCGGTCGAGGCCATGGACGCCGAGCTCACGCCCGCCCGGGGATTGGACCGCCGGCTCGATGCGGCGATCGACGATGTCCGGGACGCTCTGGCGGCGGTCCCGAGCGCCGACCCGACCAAGGCCCAGCTCGGGGCCCGGCGCCTCTCGGAGCGACTGGCGGTGACCCTGCAGGCGGCCCTCCTGGCCCGGTACGCGCCGCCCGCGGTTGCTGACGCCTTCGTCGCCGACCGGCTCGCCGGTGACCACGGCCAGACGTTCGGCGCCCTGAGCGGCACGACGACCCATCGCGCCCGGGAGCTGGTGGACCGGGCGTTCAGCCTCTACTAATCGAGGTTGAGCGCGGTCGTACGCTCCCACTGGCCCTCGACGCCCACCGTCTGGAAACCGAGCAGCTCGTTGACGTCGAGCATCGGCCGGTTCTCCTCCGCGTTCCAGGTGTAGACCGCCGGTGCCTCGGGGGCCAGCTCCGCCAGCTGGACGAGGTTCGCCGCCTTGACCAGCGTCCCGAGGCGATGGCCGCGGTGCTCGCGGGTGACGAGCGTGATGTCCTGCTGGGCCGCCCGGCCCGGGTCGTGCGGCGCCGTCAGGCTGGTGAGCGCGACGAGCCGACCGCTGGCGACATGCTCGGCGGCAGCGGTCAGCAGGTAGCGGTCCCCGGAGGCAAGACGCCGCTCGGCGGAGACGACCCGGTCGGCGTCCCACACCTGCTCCTCGACCGCGATGTCGCCGTGCGGGGCATCGGTGGACATCCGCGACCAGATCCACGCCAGGTCCTCGAGCCGCTCCTCAGGGGCGAAGCCCCGCCACGCGACCGTTCGGTACGTCGGCGCCGCCACCTCCTCGGCCGCGTCGAGCACGGGCCGGAGCCGACCCCGCTCCGCTGACACGTCCAGCCGGCTCATGCGCTCGACCTGTTGGAGGATGAAGCCGTTGGCGGCCGCGAAGCGGACGCCAGGGTCGTCGGCCGGGACGCTCCCGACTCCGGTGCGGGCCGCCACCTCCGGGCGGCCTGACCCCCCTGAAGACAACGCCCAGGCATGGAGGCGGGTCCGGCCGGCGTTGCGGGTCGCCCGACCGATTCCCCGTAGGAGGGCGGTCCCGACACCGCGACGACGGTGCATGGGATGGACCCAGACGTTGACGAACGCCTTTTCGGGCTCCTCAGAAAGCGGCAGACCGGCATACCCCCGCCCGACGATCGTCCCGTCGACCTCGGCGACGAACCGCAGCTCTCGTGCATAGGGCGTCGGCAGCCAAAGCCGTGCCGCCTCCTCATAGGTCGCGGACAGCTCGTCCTGGCCCATGAGGTCGTGCATCACCGCGTTGAAGACGTCCACCGATGCCCGCAGGTCGGGGTTGTCGACCTCGACCGTCCCCCGGACCTCGCGAACCGTCACGTCCGTCGCCGCCATGGACAGGAGTCTGCCGCGCCGACGTCGGCGCCGCCACGACCTTTTCAGGCTTCGCCGGTCTTGCCGTCGAAGAGCTCGCGGACGATGTCGAGCTGGCCAGCGTGCCGCGCGTACTCCTGGAGCAGGTGCAGGAGCACCCGCTCCAGCGGTGGTGGCGGCTCCCCCTCCCAGCGGTCCCCCGGGGCCCCCCGGTCGCCCAAGGAGTGAGCCAGGACGAGCTCCCGGGTATGCCGCCCGCCCGCGTCGAGGGCGTCGAGCAGCTCGCCCAGCGACTCCTGCGGTGCGACGTACCAACGGTCATCGCACTCGTCGGCCCAGGGGTCGTTCAGAGGCACACCCTCGAAACCCCAGACCAGCCAACGACGTTCGACGTTGACCAGGTGCTTGACCAGTTCGATGGGCGACCATCCGGACGGCAGCCGACTGGACCGCAACGCCTCCTCGGCGAGGCCAGTGACTCTCTCTCGCACCACATCCCGGTAGAAGTCGAGGTACCCGAGGAGGACCTCTCTCCGGTCGTCCCGGGGTGTAGTCGGCTCGGGGAAGTCCATCGTCAGCTGGCGTCGAGGCGCTCCAGCTCGTGGGGCACGTCGATCCCCATCTCCGGCCAGGTCGGGTCCATCTCGGTCAGAGCGTCGAGGATGAGCTGCTGCACGGCATACCGGGCGTACCACTTCTTGTTCGCCGGCACGACGTACCACGGAGCACCCTTGGTGGAGGTCTTGTCGAGCACGGCTTGGTAGGCCTCCATGTAGGCGGCCCAGCTCTCCCGCTCGTCGATGTCACCCGGGTTGTACTTGTAGTGCTTGTCGGGGCGCTCGAGACGGTCGCGCAACCGGGCCTTCTGCTCGTCCTTGGAGATGTGGGTCATGACCTTGATGACCTTCGTGCCGGACGCCGCGACCTGGCGCTCGAAGGCGTTGATGAGGGCGTAGCGCTTCACCCATTCCGCCCTGGGAACGAGGTCGTGGACCCGGACGACGAGGACGTCCTCGTAGTGCGAGCGGTCGAACACGCCGATCTTCCCAGGGCTGGGCAGGGCGTTGCGGATCCGCCAGAGGAAGTCGTGCTGCCGCTCCTCGGGGGTCGGGGCCTTGAACGCGGTCGCCTTGATGCCCTCGGGGTCGACCTGGCTGACCACGTGCTTCATCAGGCCGCCCTTGCCGGAGGTGTCCATCCCCTGCACGACGAGGAGCAACGAGCGCCGGCCTCCGCCCTTGGACTCGGCGAACAGCCGCTCCTGCCAGTCGCCCAGCTCGGAGGCGTGCGCGGCGAGGGCCTTCTGCCCTGCGGTCTTGCCGTCGGAGAAGCCGGGCGTCGACTCGCACTCGACTTCGGCGAGCACGAAGCCCTTGTCCACCCGCAGCAGGTCGGCGAGGGGCCGCGCCTCCTCGACGACCTTCTCGTCCTGCTTCTTGCGTCGGTCGCTCTTGTCGAGGTTCTTCCTCTTGCTCTTCTCGGGCTTCTTCGCGTCCTTCGAGTTCTTGGCCATCGCGCCATCCTGCCGGTAGGAGGGCGCACCCGCCACGACATACTCGCCGAATGCGCCTGCTGTTGTCCGAGCTGCCACCCGGAGCAGGTTCGTTCCCGGCACCGGTCGGAGCCGACCTCGACGACGCCGCCCTGGCTGACGTGTATGCCGGGGGGCGCCACTCCAGCGGTTGGCTGCGGACGAACTTTGCGACGAGTGTCGACGGCGCGATCACCGGGGCCGACGGCAGGTCCGGTTCGGTCAACAGCGAGGCCGACCATGTCGTCTTCGAGCTGCTGCGGGCGCTGAGCCACGCCGTCGTTGTCGGGGCGGGGACCGTGCGCTCAGAGGGCTATCCGGCGTTGGCCGTCGACTCTCGGTGGCACTCCGCACGCCGAGCGCTGGGTCTCCCTCATGACATCCCTCTGGTCGCCGTGACCAACCGGGGAGGGGTCCCGCCGTCGTTCCTGGGTCAGCCGGTGGGCAGCGTGCTCCTGGCCACCCACTCCTCCTCATCCGGCCTGGACGCCGCTCGGGAGCAGCTGGGTGGTGACCAGGTCGTGGTCTGTGGGGAGGACGCCGTCGACGACCGGCGGCTGGTGTCGGCCTTGGCCGAGCGGGGTTGGACCCAGCTGCTGTGTGAGGGCGGTCCGCACCTGCACCGTTCCATGGTGGCGGCCGGAGTGGTCGACGAGATCTGTCTCTCGGTCACGCCCGTCGTCGTCGGCGGGGCCGGCCCGCGGATCACCGCAGGCGGTGGGCTCGACGCGGCATACCGGCCCGTGGTGCTCGTCGAGGCGGACGGCACCGTTATGGGCCGATGGGTCAGGCCGTCAGGAAGTCGCTGAGGACCCGCTCCCAGCGGGCCGAGTCGAGGTTCCACTCCTTGCAGTGACGGGCGGTGTCCCAGCGCTCCCACGTCACGAGGTCGGGACGCGCCTCGGCCAGGGCGATCGACGGCTCCGCCGGCACGAAGCCGTCGTCGACCGAGTGCTGGATGAGGATGCGGTGGCGGATCTCCGCGGCCCGGGCGACCCAATCGGTGAGCGCGACGTCCACCGGGTGGTGCACGCCGACCAGACGGCGGGTGGCGCGGCGTCCCATGACGAGGGTGCCGAGGTCGCGCAGTGGTGGCGGCACATGGTGCAGTCGGGCGTGGTGGGCCAGGACGTCGCCCCAGTCGACGACGGGCGAGTCGAGGAAGACGGCGTCGACGAACCCGTCGAGGGCGGTCTGCTTGAGCGTCTGGAGGATGACGGCGCCGCCCATCGACCAGCCGCCCAGGACAACGCTGTTCGCGCCGGCGGCGAGCGCGAACTCGAGGGCCGACTCCACGTCACGCCACTCGCTGAGGCCGAGGTTGTAGCGACCGTCCGGGGCCGGTGGCGCCCCGGGGTCGTTACGGTAGGTGACGACGAGACACGTGTAGCCGAGGCGCAGCAGCGTCGGTACGGCTCGGAGGCACTCCTCGCGGCGGGCGGCGCGGCCGTGGACGAGCACCGCCCACTTCCCATTCGGGCGGTCAGGTTCGAGGAGCCACGCCGGCATGGGCCCGAGCTCACCGTCGACCGCGACGGGCCGGAACGGCAGCCCGAGCGAGGTGAGCGGGTCGTCCCAGTAGTAGTACTGGTTCCACCGGGCCGTGCCCGGCTCCAGAGTTCCTCGGTCACGGGCGATGATGCGGCGCACGACGCTGCCGCCAGAACCCTCCGAGCCGCCGGAGTCGTCGGGGCGCAGGATGTCGCCGACCCGCGCGTGCCCGGCACCGCCGTCGAGCCACAGGCCGTAACGCCCGGGCACGACGGTCTCCGGGCTCACGGCCAGGGTGACCTCGTCGCCGTCGACGGCGAGGATCCGGGTGTCGTCGGGTCGGCGCTGGTCGGGGGTGAGGACCCGGCGCGCGAAGTATGTGGCCGTCGCGAGTGACCCTCCGACTGCTGCGCCGACGACGGCCGCGCCGCTCGCACCGGCCACGATGAGCGCCTTCTGCGCCGGGGCGGTATCGGTGCGCGAGGCGGGCATACCCGTCATGGTCGCAGGTGGCATACATCCAGCACTCGTTCCGGCCCCCGGCCACGCCGCCCCACCCCCGGCCTGAGCCGCCAAAGGTCACCTTTGGCGGCTGATGGTCCGGGTGGCCAAAGGTCACCTTTGGCGCCATCCGCGAGGTCGAGTGGTCACCTTTGGTCGTCTGGGCGCCCTCCAGGCGACACAACGTGACCACTCGGCATCCCGTATGGGCCAGAGGTGACCTTTGGCGGGCGGGGGGGACGCCGTATGCGCCAGAGGTGACCTTTGGCGGGGGGAACGCGAGGGCCTTGGGGTGGGGGGCAGACACAATGGCGGACATGGACCAGCCGATCGACCTGCCTATCCAGCCGATGCTCGCCAAGGCTGTTACCGGCGTACCCGCCTTTGACAGCGTCAAGGGCGGGTTGGCCTACGAGCCGAAGTGGGACGGGTTCCGGTGCCTCGTGCTCCGCGACGGCGACCAGGTCGAGCTGGCCAGCCGGGGCAGCAAGCCGCTGACCCGCTACTTCCCGGAGGTCGTGGCCGACGTCCTGCGCCTTATGCCGGCCAAATGCGTCGTGGACGCCGAGATCGTCGTGCGCAGCGGAAACCGGGGCGAGGAGCGCCTCCAGTGGGAGCACCTTTCGCAGCGGATCCACCCCGCCGAGTCGCGGATCCGCAAGCTGGCCAAGGAGACTCCCGCCGAGCTGGTGTGCTTCGACCTGCTGGCCCTCAGCGACGAGTCACTCCTGGACCTGACGTTCCGCGAGCGCCGCGCCCGGCTCGAGCAGGCGCTGACGACGCTCACCGACGAGGACCCCATCCACCTCACCCAGATCACGACCGACGCCGCGGTGGCCGAAGACTGGTTCGAGCGGTTCGAGGGCGCCGGGCTCGACGGCGTCGTGGCCAAGCCGCTCGAGCAGGCCTACGCCCCCGGCAAGCGGACCATGCTCAAGGTCAAGCACCACCGGTCGGCCGACGCCGTCGTCTACGGCTACCGGGTCCACAAGTCAGGCCAGGGAGTGGGCTCGCTCCTGCTCGGCCTCTTCACCGACGGCGAGGGTGGTCAGGACCGGCTGGTCGGGGTCGGCGGGATCGCGGCGTTCACCGCGAGGAAGCGCCTCGAGCTCGTCGACGAGCTCGAACCGCTGGTGGTCCGCGACGACGACGGCAACCCCATCGACGCGGAGACCGACCGCTCCCGGTTCTCGTCGACCAAGGACGTGTCCTATGTGCCGGTGCGCCCCGAGCGGGTCGTCGAGGTGGCCTTCGACCAGATGGAGGGCGCGCGGTTCCGTCACGCCGTCACGTTCGTGCGGTGGCGCCCGGACCGCGAGGCGACGTCGTGCCGGCTCGACCAGGTCGAGCGAGCGCCCGCCTACGACCTGCGCGAGGTCCTCATGACGGGCTGAACCGGTCGAGCAGCCCGACCATCTCGGGCAGCTGGACGTAGGCGGCCGTCGCGCGTGCGTCCGGCGACCCCAAGGCCGGGTCGGCGCCGGCCGTGAGGAGCGCCGCCGCGATGGGTGCACGCTGCCGGAAAACTGCAGTGACGAGGGCGGCCTGTCCTCGGCCGTCGACCCGGGCGGGATCGGCGCACCTCTCCAGCAGGGCGGCCACGAGGTCAGGGTGCTCGTTGGTATGCCGTGAGGATCAGCAGGCTGTCCCCCTCGGCGTTTGGGAGATTCACCGGGGCGCCATGGTCGACATACGCGGCGACCGTGTCGGTCTCACCGGCCCGGACCAGGTCGACGACGCTGTTGAGGAGCTCGAGCTCCTCGTCGGTGAGATCGGGACCGTCGTCGGTGGGTCGGCTCGGGTCGCTCAGCGGCGTCGCCGCCTCGGGGAGTCCCAGCCTCCGGGCGGCTCCTCGGGGTTGTCCCGCATGTAGCCTCCCTCGTCCGGGAGGTACTCGGAGTCCTCGTAGCGCTTCTTCGACGGCTGGACGCGCGGCGGCTCCCCCGGCATCTTCGGGTAGTCGGGCGGGAAGCTCAGCTCGGGAAGCCCGTCGCCGACATCGCGCTCCCACCAGGCCAGGGCGCCCGCGATCTCGCCGACGTGCTGAGGCATCGAGGCCCAGGGATCGCTCCCCGACGCGACGATGCCGGGGACCGTCTTGACGGTGAAGTCCGCAGGGCTGACGGCCGGGAGGTCGTCCCACGCCACCGGCATACTCACCGGCGCTCCGGCCAGCGGGCGGGGGCTGTAGGCCGACGCGATCGTGCGGTCGCGGTTGGCCTGGTTGAAGTCGACGAAGACCTTCTTCCCACGCTCCTCCTTCCACCAGGCGGTGGTGACGAGCTCGGGCAGGCGCCGCTCGAGCTCGCGGGCGATGGCGATGACGCCGTGCCGCACGTCGAGGAACTCGTGGTCGGGCTCGATCCGCGCGTGCACATGGACGCCACGGTTGCCCGAGGTCTTCGCGTATGCCGTGAGCCTCAGCTCCGCGAGGACGTCCCGCAGGGCGACGGCCGCGGTCACGGCGTCCTGGAAGTCGCGACCGGGCTGGGGGTCGAGGTCGATCCGCAGCTCGTCGGGGTTGTCGGTGTCGCCCTCCGCGCCCGTCACACTGACCGGCCAGGGGTGGATCGTGATGGTGTTCATCTGGATGGCCCAGACACCGACGGCGAGCTCGTTGAGGACCAGCTGCGGGTGCTGGCGGCCGGACGGGTAGGTCAGGGTGACCGTCTGCGCGTAGTCGGGCACTCCACGGGGCGGGTTCTTGGCGAAGAACTCCTCCCCGTCGATGCCCTGCGGGAAGCGCTGCAGGGTGATCGGCCGGTGCCCGACGATCGGCATGAGCCGGTCGCCCACGGACACCAGGTACTCGGCCAGGACCAGCTTGGTGATGCCGGTATCCGGCCAGAGCTCGCGGGCCGGGCTCGAGATCCGCACCTCCCGGACGCCCTCCGGACCGGGCACCTCGAGCACTCGCGCATCCTTGGCCGCCATGGGGCCAGCCTAGGGCTGCCGCGGACGAAGACTCTCGGGCTGAACGGGACCTGGGTCCATGGGCACCCACCCGATACGTCCCTACCGTTGTGGTATCCGGGTCCAACTGAGTGGCCCATCAGCGAGAGGTCTCACGCACATGGCCACCACAACACGCCGACCGGGTCTCGTCACCCTCCTCGTCGTCCTCGTCGTCCTGCAGGGGATCGGGAGCATCATCGCCGGGATCATCGCCATCTCCGCCTCTGGGATGGCCGCCGGTGCAGTCCTGATCGTCGTCGGCCTGATCTATCTGGCCGTAGCCAAAGGCCTCCTCGACGGCCGCAACTGGGCTCGGCTGACCGCAGCAGTGGTCGCTGCCGTGAACCTCCTCTTGGGCGTCCTGGCCATCATCAACTCCGGCGGCTCCAGCAACCAGGGCTCGACGGTCGGCACCGGCGTCCTCGGCCTGGTCATCCTCGCGATCCTCTTCTCGCCCAAAGCAAACGCCTTCTTCGGCTCACGGTCCCTCGCCTCGGATCCCGCCTGACGTCTGTCTGGGCGCGCAGGGGGCGCCCAGAATTGACCTGGTGTTTACCTGCACGGTCCGTGGGGATGAGCCGGTAGCGGTTAGTTTCGTGGCTCCTGGCCGATCGGCCACTTTTCCGTACGCCCCGAGACCCGGAGTGCCCTCCCCCTCCGTGCTGTTGCGCCGCGCTGCGGCCACCGCCCTCGTCCCCCTCCTCGGAGCGGCCACTCTCGTCGCCACCGCGGCCACCGCGCAGGCCGTCGACACGACATCACCCGTGGTCATCAGCGAGGTTTACGGAGGTGGTGGCAACACCGGCGCCACCTACACCAACGACTTCGTCGAGCTCATCAACACCGGATCGACGCCGGTCGACCTCAGCGGCTGGTCGGTGCAGTACGCGTCCGCCGGCGGGCCTACGGTCACCTCCCCCAGGTACGCCGTCACCCCCCTGACCGGCGCCATCGCGCCCGGGTCGTTCTACCTCGTCCAGGAGGCCAAGGGCAACGGCGGCACGACGCCTCTCCCGACCCCCGACGTCATCGGCACGATCCCCCTGTCGGGGACGGCTGGCAAGGTCGCCCTCGTGAAGGACCAGACGGCGCTCACCTGCACCACCGGGTGCAGCGCCCTGCCCGATGTCATCGACTTCGTCGGGTTCGGCGGCGCGAACGACTTCGCCGGTAGTGGCCCGACGGCCGCGCCGGCCAGCACCACCTCGGTGCAGCGCACCCCCGCCGCCTCCACCAACACGGGCGACAACAAGGCGGACTTCACCGTGGCCGACCCGACCCCCAAGGCCCCTCCGGCGACCGTCACGCCGCCGGCCGGCCCGTGCGCCGCGACGCCGACCCCGCCGGAGTGCATCGCTGGAGCGACGACCATCCAGGACGTCCAGGGCTCCGGGTTCGTCTCTCCGCTGAGGGGCCAGACCGTGGCGAAGGTCGCGGGGGTCGTCACCGCGGTCCGCACGTCGGGCAGCCGCGGCTTCTGGATGCAGCAGACCAGCCCCGACGCCACGCGTACCGCGAGCTCGTCGGGCATCTTCGTCTACACCTCGACCGCCCCGACCGTGAAGGTCGGTGACGCCGTGCTGGTCTCCGGGTCGGTCACCGACTACTACCCGCTCAGCTCGGGCGAGAACATCTCGACGACGGCGAACCTGTCGACCACCGAGATCACCACCGTCACCGCGGTGACCGTCGTCAGCTCAGGCAACCCGCTCCCCGCGGCCCTCGTCATCACGGCGACCACAGTCCCCGGCCGGTATGCGCCCACCCCCACCGATGGGCGCAACATCGAGTCCATCTCTCCCGTCGACCCGAGCAGCTCCGTGCTGGAGTTCTGGGAGGCCCATGAGGGCATGCTCGTCACGGTCGACAACGTGCGGGTCGTCGGCCCGGGCCAGCCGCAGTACGGGGAGATCTACGTGACGACCAAGCCCACCGAGCTGGCCACCCCCCGCGGCGGCGTCTACCTCAAGAGCTATGCCGAGACCCCGACCGGCCGGCTCCTCATCGCCCCGATCAGTGGCACCGTGCCCGCCGCCAACGTCGGCGACGTGCTTCAGGGCGCCACGACCGGACCGGTCGACTGGTCCTCCTTCGGCGGCTACGACATCGTCGCGACCACCGTCGGGACGTGGCTCGACAAGGGGCTGAACCCCACCGTCGCCACGGCCCAGGCGCCCGACCAGCTCGCCGTCGGCACCTACAACGTCGAGAACCTCGCTCCCGGTGACGCTGCCACCAAGTACGCCCGACTCGGGGCCGGTGTCGTCGACAACCTCAAGTCGCCCGACGTCATCGCCGTCGAGGAGATCCAGGACAACTCCGGGGCCACCGACGACGGCGTGGTCGCCGCCGACCAGACCCTCACCAAGCTGACCGACGCCATCAGGGCCGCCGGTGGCCCGGCATACCGGTGGGCCGCGATCGACCCCGTCAACGACCAGGACGGCGGCCAGCCGGGCGGCAACATCCGTTCGGTCTTCCTCTACAACCCGGAGCGGGTCACCCTCGCCCCAGGGACACCCGGCGGGTCGCTCGACCCCGTCGGTGTCACGACGGCGGCTGACGGCACCGCGGCGCTGACCCTCAACCCCGGCCGGGTCGACCCGACCAACAGCGCCTGGACCTCGTCGCGCAAGCCGCTCGCCGGTGAGTTCGTGTTCCAGGGCCGCACGGTCATCGTCGTGGCCAACCACTTCAACTCCAAGGGCGGCGACCAGAGCGCGGACGGCCGCTTCCAGCCGCCGAACCGCTCGTCGGAGCTGCAGCGGACGCAGCAGGCCGTGGTGCTCAACGGGTTCGTCAAGGACGTGCTCGCTGCTGACCCGAACGCCAACATCGTGCTGGCCGGTGACTTCAACGACTACCAGTTCTCGGCGCCCATCCTGCGTCTCACGGACAACGGGGCGACGCTGAGCGACTTGATCCTCACGCTCCCCGAGAACGAGCGCTACACCTACGTCTACAACGGCGTCTCGCAGGTGCTCGACCACATCTTCCTGAGCAAGGCGGTGACCGACTACCAGTACGAGGTGGTGCACCTCAACGCCGAGTTCGCCGGGCAGGCGTCGGACCATGACCCGCAGGTGGTCCGCATCCGACCCTCCGCACGCCAGGGGACGCTGACCCTCGACCCGGCCTCGGTCGTCGTCGGCGCTGCGTCGACGACCGTCCGGCTGTCGGGGTGGTATCCGAACCGGCAGTTCACGATCACGCTCGACGGCACCACCGTCGGCCCGGTGACGACCGACGCCTCGGGAGCGGCGCCGTTCACTGTGCCCCTGGCCCCCGGCATCACGGTGGGGGCGCACCTGGTCACCGCCACTACCGCTGACGGCGCCACGGCCACCGCCACCCTCACCGTCAAGCCGGTGCCGGTGACCATCGGGTCGGTCTTCGCGACCCCG
Organism: Actinomycetota bacterium; assembly: GCA_030947565.1. Classification (GTDB taxonomy): domain Bacteria; phylum Actinomycetota; class Actinomycetes; order Actinomycetales; family Dermatophilaceae; genus Lapillicoccus. The sequence continues at coordinate 664 of JALZBI010000026.1, read as the reverse complement.
TCCACGGTCAAGGCCGGCAAACAGGTGGTGCTCCACCTCGTCGGGTGGTCGCCGTCGGTGACCCTGACCGTGTCGCTCGACGGGACGACCCCCGTGGGGACCATCCAGACAGGGACGGTCGGCACGGCCAACGGCAAGGTGGTGATCCCGGCGTCGACGCCGGCCGGCTCGCACCGGCTGATCATCACGGCGACCGACGGACAGACGGTGACGGTGCCGATTGAGGTGCGCTAGCCGCCCCGTCACGGGTTAACACGCGCTTACGACGGTGGGCCGGGGAACGTTTCCCCGGCCCACCGCTGTTGTCCGGTGTGACGGTGCACGACCCTTGACGCACCGGACCGCGAGACCAGGGAGACATCCGCATGAGCCTGTTCACCAAGAAGACCCTCCCCTCCACCGACCCGGGAGGACAGGCGTACCCCGTCGCCAAGAGCGACGAGGAGTGGCGCTCCGAGCTCTCACCCGCCGAGTTCAACGTCCTGCGCGAGGCGGGCACCGAGCGGCCCTTCGTCGGCGAGTACACCGACACGACCGCCGAGGGCGTCTACTCCTGCCGGGCGTGTGGCACCGAGCTGTTCCGCAGCGACACGAAGTTCGAGTCGCACTGCGGCTGGCCGTCGTTCTACGCCCCGCTGGCCGAGGACCGGGTGGAGTACATCGA
>JALZBI010000188.1 GCA_030947565.1 Actinomycetota bacterium | reverse complement strand
CCGTGCTGGCCGCCGAAGGCCACCCTGCCGTCCGCCCGCCCGCCGCCGCCCACCTGACCGACGCCGACGTCGCGGAGCTGGGCCGTGAGCTCGACGCCATCCGCGACGCCGTCATCGCCGACCGCGGCGCCAAGGACGCGGCCTATATCCGGCGCGTCATCCGCGCCCAGCGCAGCCTCGAGCTCGGCGGCCGCGCGGCTCTCGTCTTCGCGAGCCTGCCCCCCGCCTGGGTGGCCGGCGTCGCCATGCTCTCGGTCGCGAAGATCCTCGAGAACATGGAGATCGGGCACAACGTCCTGCACGGCCAGTGGGATTGGATGCGCGACCCCGACATCCACTCGACGACGTGGGAGTGGGACTTCGTCACGCCCGCCGCGTCGTGGCAGCACACCCACAACGACCTGCACCACACGTGGACCAACGTCATCGGCAAGGACCGCGACGTGGGCTACAACATCCTGCGGATCGACGAGAAGCAGGAGTGGCAGCCGTGGAACCTCGGCAACCCGCTCTACAACGCCCTGTTGGCGCCCGTGTTCGAGTGGGGCATCGCCGTCTACGACCTCGAGCTGCAGGACGTCGCCGAGGGCAAGAAGTCCAAGACCGACCTGCGCCGTGACCTCAAGGCCATGGGCCGCAAGGTGGCCACCCAGTTCGCCAAGGACTACGTCGCGACGCCGGCCGTCGCGGCGCTGACCGGCTCGTTCGTCCCGGCCCTCGTCGGCACCCTGACCGCCAACGCGATCCGCAACGTCTGGGCGCACGCCGTGATCTTCTGCGGTCACTTCCCCGAGGGCACCGACACCTTCACCGAGGAGATGATCAAGGGCGAGACCCGCGGCGACTGGTACGTGCGCCAGATGATGGGATCCGCCAACATCTCCGGCAGCAAGACCATGCACCTGATGACGGGCAACCTCTCGCACCAGATCGAGCACCACCTCTTTCCCGACCTGCCGTCCAACCGCTACGCCGAGGTCGCGGTCCAGGTCCGCGAGATCTGCGAGCGCTACGGCCTGCCCTACACGACCGGCCCGCTCTGGAAGCAGGTCGGGTCGACGTGGGGCAAGATCTTCTGCCTCGCCCTGCCGGACCGGAAGCCCAGCTCGCGGGCCTGAGTTGGTTAGCCTCACGGGGTGAACCCCGCCCCGTTCGAACGCGACGCGGTCCGCACGCCGGAGCGCGTCGCGGCCGTTTCCGCCGCACTGGCGGGGTGGCGGCGGCAGCTCACGGCGGTGGGTGGGCCCAACACCCTGCTCTGGTACGTCGACCAGCGCGACGGCGTGCTCGACCTCACCACCGCGCATCCCGGCGGGGTGTCGATGCTCCTGGCCGGCCGGCCCACCCGGCTCTCCGACCTCGTCCGCGAGCGGGCCGCGTTCGGGGAGGCGCGGGCCCGGGCCGCCGAGATCCGCGGCCGGTCCGTCGCCCTGCGGTCGGGGCGGGGCATCCACACCCAGTTCCTCGCCGCCGGGATGGCCACCTGGGACCACCCGGGCGCTCCCGTGCCGCCACAGGCACCGGTGCTGCTGCGGGCCTGCACGCTTCGACCCGTCGACGCGCTGGCCCATGACTACGACGTCGTCCTCGCCGACGAGGTCGAGATCAACCCCGTGCTCGAGCAGTACCTGCGGACCGCCGCCTCGATCGACATCGACGCGGTGGCGCTCGCCGAGATGGCCACGCTGAGCAGCGGGTTCGACCCCTACCCCGTATATGCCGCCCTCGGCCGGCTGTGCGCGGGGCTGTCCGGCTTCACCGTCACGCCGCGCATCCTCGTCGGCACCTTCCCGCACGGGAAGCTGGCCATGGTCAGCGACCTCGCCGAGCTGGCGGAACCCGAGCACGTCGAGCGGCTGACCCGGCATACCGTGATCAGCGCGCTGGCCGAGCCGACCACCGCACCGGCCGAGACGGCCGCTGCAGCGGGCGACCCGACGGTCGTCGCGGCGCCGTCCGACGTCGACCCGGACCCCGACCCGTCGGGTGAGCGGTTGGTGCTCGACGCTGATGCGGCGCAGGGCGGCGTGGTCGGGGCCGTCCTGCGCGGACGTGACGTCGTCGTCCATGCCCCGCCCGGCACCGGCACCACCCAGACCGCCGCCAACCTGGTGGCGGCGCTGGCGAGCCAGGGGAGCACGGTGCTACTCGTCGCCGAGCCGCAGGCGGAGATCGAGGACGTCCGTGACCGGCTCGCGACGGTGGGGCTGGGGTCGCTCCTCTTCGGCGCCGCCGACACCCTTCTCGACCACCGCACGACCCTGCGTCGGGTCGTGGCCCTGCTGGATGGCGATGGCGATGGCGATCGCGCCGACGACGACGATGGGGACGGGGGCGACGATGGCGACGCGTCGGCGCGTCCGAGCCGGGCCGCGGTGGAGGGCCGGCTGCGCGTCGAGCGCGACGCGCTTCGTGACCACGTGGCCGCTCTGCACGAGGTGCGGGTGCCGTGGGGCGTGACGATGCACGAGGCCCAGTGCGCGATCGCCGAGCTCGGGGCCCGGACCCCGGCCCCGGCCTCGCGGGTCAGGGTCCGTGGTGCGGCGCTCGCCCGGCTGTCCCGCGAGCGGCTCGAACAGCTCTCCGCCGAGCTGACCCGGGCCGTCGACCAGGGGGCCTGGGCAGCGGGGGAGGGCGGCGATCCGTGGTACGGCGCCCGCATCCTCACCGAGGACGACTCGCAGCGGGCGCACGAGATCGTCACCCGCCTGGCCGCGGGAGGCTTCGAGGCTCAGGCCCGCGCGCTCGATGAGATCCTGGCTGAGTCCTCGCTCCCCGCGGCGCGCACCCCGAGCGACTGGGGCACCACGCTGGCGACGATGAGCGGGGTGCGCGACACCCTCGAGGTGTTCCGGCCGGAGATCTTCGACATCCCGCTCGACGAGCACGTCGCGGCCACGGCGTCTCGCGAGTACCGGCGTCAGCAGGGCATCGAGCTGAGTCCCTGGAACCGGTCACGAGTGCGGCGGCTCGCCCTGCGCCTGCTGCGGCCGGGACGCCCGCCGGAGGACCTGCACGCGGAGCTGGTCCGGGCGCGTAGCCAGCGGTCGGCCTGGAACGCTCTCGTCGGCGCTGGTGGGCGCCCCGAGATCTCACCCCGCCTCGACGAGGCACAGGACACCTTCGACCGGCTCGACGCCGACCTCAGCTGGCTCGGCGAGCGGCTCACGCCGACCACCGCCGGCGGTGACCTGCGGGGCATACCCGTGGGCCAGGTGAGCGAACGGCTCGCCGCCCTCTCCGCCCATCTGGTGCGGCTGGCGGTGCTCCCCCAGGTCACCCCCGTCGTCGACCAGATCAAGGCTGCGGGCATGGGCGAGGTGGTCGACGACTTCGCCGACCGTGGCGTGCCCGCCGATGAGGTGACGCCCGAGCTCGAGCACCTCTGGTGGGTGTCGATCGCGCAGCAGGTGGCCGACTCCGACCGACGCTACGGTCATCACGACGGCACCGGCCTACGCCGCGCTGCGGCCGACTTCGCCCAAGCCGACCGCGACCACCTGCGCTTGGCGGCCCGGCGCACCCAGGACGAGGTGTCGGCGCGCCGCGACGACGCGGGCCGCTCCGGCCAGGGCAGCATCACCCAGCTGCGAGCGGAGGCGGCGCGCCGCGGTCGGCCCACTGCGCTGCGCACCGTGTTCGACGCGTCGTCGGGTGTGCTGCTCGGGCTCGCGCCGTGCTGGGCGATGAGCCCGCTGGCCGTCGGTGAGACGCTCCCGCCCGGAGCATGGTTCGACGTGGTGGTCGTGCTGGGGGCCGGGTGGACGACGACGGCGAGTGTCGTCGGTGCTCTGTCCAGGGGCAGGCAGGTCGTGGTCTTCGGTGATCCCCACAGCATTGCGCCGCGGGCGTTCTCGGTCGGAGGGGGCGCACTCAGCCCCGACGACCGACGGCTCGAGCCGTCGCTGCTGAGTGACCTCGCCGGGCGGCTACCCGTGCACCGGCTCGGCTGGGCCCACGGCTTCGCTGACGAGCGTCTCGTCGCGCTGGGCCGGTCGGCCACAGAGGCCACAGTGGTCACCACCATGCCGCATCCGCAACGCAGCACCCCCGTCACCCTCGAGCTGGTGGACGGACGGGCCGCCCTCGAGCCGGGAGATGACACCACCATCGACTCGACCGACGCGGAGGTCGACCGGGTGGTCGAGCTCGTCTTGGATCACGTCCGGATCCGACCGGATGAGACATTGGCCGTCGTCACCCTCAGCGAGCGGCACGCCGACCGGGTGCGGACGGCGCTGGCCGAGGCGTCGGCCCGCCTCGACCCGACCACCGCGTTGGGCACGCTGGCCCTCCTCGACCCCGAGCGTCGTCGACCGGTCGAGGTCACGGCGATGGCGTCCGCCGCTGGGCTGTCGCGCGATGCGGTGATCCTGTCCGTCGGCTACGGGCGGACCACGCACGGCCGTGTGCTCTACCGGTTTCCGGCGCTGTCGGCACCGGACGCCGGACGGTCGCTGACCGCCGCGCTGACCGCCGCGCGTCGCCGTCTGGCGGTCGTCTCCTCGATCGCTCCGGACGACCTCGACCCCGAGCGGCTGCGCGACGGGGCGGCGGCGCTGCGCGACCTGCTCGTCGTCGCGGCGACGGGGGGCACCGGCGACACCGTGCCCGGCCCGCCGGCCGACCCGTTGTTGACCGATCTCGGGATGCGGCTGCGTCGGGAAGGCCTGGTCGTCGCCGAGCGGCTGGGCGTCGGACCGCAAACGGTCGACCTCGCGGTGACCGACCCCCGCATCGACTCCCGGTGGCTCGTCGCGGTGGAGGGTGACGGCCCGGCGTACGCCGCATGGCCCGGCACCCGCGAACGCGACCGGCTCTGGCCCGAGGGGCTCGAACGGCGCGGCTGGCGCCACGTGCGCGTCTGGAGCACCGACCTCTACCGGGACCCGGCCCGGGAAGTGGCCCGGGTGGTCGGTGACGTGCGCGAGGCGGTTCGGGCCGTGGGCGAAGCTGCCGGCCCTGGTGTGGAGGCGGGGCCCGAGGAGGAGGTCGTTGCTCGCGACGCCGACGGGTCGGACACCGGCGATGACGCGGCCGTCGACGACGAGAAAGGCATTGCTGCCGAGCAACCAGCGGACGACGGCACGGACGGCGATGACATGGACGCTGACACCGCCGACGGTGACACGGCGGACGACAACGCCGACGCAAGGGACGAGCCGGCGACGGCCACGCAGACCGCGTCGGAGCCGGCTGCTTCTGAGCCGGATGTCGTTGTGGCCGCTGCCCCGACCCCGTCGGCCGCAGCCGAACCGGACCCCCCGCGCCGTCGGCGTGGCTTCCGCCGGGCGGGGTCCGGTCCGACGACCCCCGCCGGCGCCACCCCACCCCTCCGCTCGGCCGCCCCGGAGCAGCAGCCGAGTGCGCCGGACCAGACCCGCGACGACACCGACGCCGGCTGGGGCGAACGGGGCTCCGATCCAGCCCATGAACAGTGGTTGAGGGAACAGCGGCCTCCGCACTGGGACTGAGGACCGGGAAATCGCGGGGACCGGCCAGTCAGGCCGGTCAGGCCG
>JALZBI010000187.1 GCA_030947565.1 Actinomycetota bacterium | reverse complement strand
GGCGTCGGGCACGACGGTCACCCTCATGTGGACCGCCTCGACCGACGACGTGGGCGTGCGCGCCTACGACATCTACCGCGACGGCACCAAGGTCGGTTCGGTCACCGGCACCGCCACCCTGCCGCCAAACACGACCTTCGTCGACAGCGGCCTGGCCGGCAGCACGGCATACCGGTATGCCGTGGCGGCCCGTGACGCGGCCGGCAACACCTCGGCGCAGAGCACCGCCGTCGCGGTGACCACCGCGGCCACGTGCGGCTCCTCGGTGTGCGGGGTGACCCAGGTGGCCACCGATACCGACATCCCGTGGGGCCTACTGACCCTGCCGGACGGCTCCGTGCTCTACAGCCGGCGCGACGCCCAGAGCATCGTCCGGCTCGACCCGGCGACCGGCGCCAAGACCACCCTCGGCACCGTCCCCAACGTCTCCGGCACCAACGGCGAGGGCGGTCTGATGGGCCTGGCCATCTCGCCCTCCTTCGCCGCGGACCACTGGCTCTACGTCATGCACACGTCGCCCAGCGACAACCGGATCGTCCGGTTCCAGGTGACCGGCTCTGGGGCGACGTCCACGCTCGACACCGCCGGCGAGCAGGTGCTCCTGTCGGGCATCCTGCGCAACACCTTCCACAACGGCGGCCGGCTGCGGTTCGGTCCGGACGGCAAGCTGTACGCCAGCACGGGTGACGCCCAGAACGGCGACAACGCCCAGAACCTCGGCAGCCTCAACGGCAAGATCCTGCGGCTCAACCCCGACGGCACCAAGCCCGCCGACAACCCCTACAACAGCTATGTGTGGAGCTACGGCCACCGCAACCCGCAGGGCCTGGCCTTCGACTCCCAGGGTCGGCTCTGGGAGCAGGAGTTCGGCAACTCGGTCATGGACGAGACCAACCTGATCACCAAGGGCGGCAACTACGGCTGGCCGGCGTGCGAGGGCACCACCGGGACGTGCGGCACTGCGGGCTTCATCGCGCCCAAGCAGACCTACCCGACGTCCGAAGGCTCCTGCTCGGGCATCACCATCGTCGGCGACGTGCTCTACGTCGCCTGCGAGCGCGGTGCCCGGATGTACCGCGAGGTCATCAGCGGCGCCAGCCTGACCGGCGTGCAGGCGTACTTCAGCGGTACCTACGGCCGGCTGCGCACCGTCGAACCCGCACCCGACGGCGGCCTGTGGCTCGCGACCTCGACCACGGGCGACAAGGACAGCATCGCCGACAACAGTAACGAGAAGATCCTCCACGTCACGCTCGGCTAGTCACCGGCGCGGAGGATCTCAGCCGAACAGGTCGACGACGACGTCGAGCTCGGTCGCGTCGTACCACGACAGCTCGGGTATGCCATCCGCCGCGGCTCGCGCGGGGCCTGGCCGTCCCGCGTCGGCGACGTGGAACGACGCCACCTGCCGGCGGGCCACCGGCGCGGTCACGTGGACCGCCGTCAGGGGTCCGTCGCCGGCGGGCACCACCAGCTCGTCGTCGACGTCGGCCGCCGCGACGACCCGCACGGCGTCACGGCCACCGCCACCGTCACCCCCGGAGAGGCCGGTCGTGACCGCGTCGGTGAAGGCGAGGTACTCCAGCTCCTCCTCGTCGACCCCCGGATGCTCCCGGCGGAGCCCGGGCGTCACGGTGTAGGCGGCGAACGGAGCCGGCCCGATGACGCCCTCGTCGCCGAGACGGCGCAGCTCGACCGTGGTCAGTGGTCGGTAGATCCGGGTCTGCACGAGGGTCATCCTCTCCCGGTGCCGGTCCACGTGTCGGCCTCAGTGTCGGCCTCAGTGTCGGCCTCAGTGTCGGCCTCAGTGTCGGCCTCAGTGTCGGCCTCCCGCTCGACCCCCTCGGCGACCTCGTCCTCGGCGCGTTCCACCTCGCGCAGCTCCGCCCCGCCACCCAGCTCGCTGAGGTCCGGGGCCCCGGGGGCGGGCCCCGGGTGGAGCAACGCGGCCAGGGAGGTGCGCAGCGAGGTCTCGAAGACGCGGGGGCGGCGGCCGACGTCCATGAGGTTGCCCCCGATGGCCTCGAGGTCCTCCCGCCCCGGCCCGATGATCGTCACGTCGGTGCCCTCGGCGTGGACGACGCCCAGCTCGCGCAGCGCCTTCGCCGTCACTCGCGCCCGCCACTGCCGTTCGAGCCGCGTCACGAGGTCCTTGGGCGCGTCCAGGTCGAAGGACGCCTGTGGAGCCAGGACGTAGATCTCGTCCAGCCCGAGGCCGACCATCAGGTCGATGTTGGTCGACGACCACGTGCCGCCGTCGATATAGCGATGCGCCCCCACCGTGACCGGCTGGTACCAGCCGGGAATGGCGCAGGAGGCCATCACCGCGTCCGCGGCCGCGACCACCGGGGCCTCCACCCGCCCGAACGGCACCCGGACCCCGGCGTCGTAGTCGAGCGCCACGAGGGTGAGGCCCTCGCGCTCGACCCAGCCGTCGCCCACGACGTGCCGCACGAGCGCGCCGACACTGTCGAGGCGGCCGCGGCCCTCGGGGAGCAGAGCCGCAAGGACGGCCATCGGTGGGAGCATGCGCAGCTCGCGAACTCCCTTGCGCAGCAACACCGGCGAGCCGAACCCGGGCCGGGGGGGGTGCGGCCGGTCGCCACCCGAAACCTCCTCGTAGTCCCAGTGGAACCCCGCCAGCCGGCCGTGGTCCACCGACCCTTCCAGCTGGTGGGACCGCAGCTCGGCGACGCTCACTCCGGCCGCCAGCAGCGTGGAGACCACCGAACCGGCCGAGGTGCCGACGAGGTGGTCGAAGGACCGGGCGTCGATGCCGAGGTGGTCCTCCAGCGCCGTGAGCGCCCCGACCATCCACGCGGCACCCAGCACCCCGCCCCCGCCGAGGACCAGGCCTCGACGGGTCATGTGGACTCGCGACCCTCGGTGAGCTCCCCCAGCGAGTCGACGATGCACTGGCCGACGACGTCCAGGTCGGGCATGGCGTTGCGGTCGGCGTTGAGCCCGAAGTAGACCCCGCCGTCGTAGGACGTCAGCCCGATGGCCAGGGCCTGGCCCATGGCGAGGGGAATCACCGGGTAGGTCGAGAGCATGGGCGCGTCCGCGGCAAACAACGTCGTCTGTGGCCCGGGGACGTTGGTGATGACGACGTTGAACAGCCGCTTCGACATGGCGTTGCCGAGCCGGGCGCCCAGGGAGTGCAGTGTCGGCGGCGCGAACCCCGCCAGGCCGACGAGCCGCTCGGCGCTCATCGCTTGCCCGCCCTCCATCTGCTGGCGCATCGAGAAGGCGATCTGATGCAGCCGCATGGAGGCGCCGGGCTCGCCCACCGGCAGGTCGACGAAGCAGGCGGTCAGCCGGTGCGCCGTGGCCGCCGAGCCCTGGCCGGACTCCACGCTCACCGGGACCATCGTCCGCACCACCGAGCTGGGGTGGACCGGCTCACCGCGGGTCAGCAGCCACGCGCGGAAGGCGCCGGCGATGGTCGCGAGGACCACGTCGTTGATGCTGACGTCGTCGGCGTAGGCGCCCCGGGCCAGCCGCGAGCGCACCTTGCGGTAGTCGTCGAGGTCGGTGCCCACCATGACGAACCGGCGCCCGAGCCCGATCTCGACGTTGAGCGGCGAGGTCGGGGCCGGACGGGCCGCCCCCCGGGCCACCGTGGAGACGAGCGAGCCGAGGCCCTGCACGATGCGCCCGGCAACATCCCTGGCGTCACCGAAGCCCTCGCGCACGGAGTCGACGAGCTGGCCGGGCATGAAGACCGCGTCGGTGAGCGCCCCGGCGACGAGCTGCGCGTCGGTGGGCTCGCGCCGGGGTCGCCAGGTGTCGACGACCTCGTCCTCCACCCCCGGCTCCTCCCGGACGATCAGCTGCGCGATGTCGAGCGCGACGGCGCCGTCGACGAGGGCGTGGTGGGTCTTGGTGACGATGGCGAACCGGTCGTGCTCGAGTCCCTCGACGAGGTAGACCTCCCAGAGGGGGTGGACCCGGTCGAGGGGCCGCTGCTGGATCCGGGCGACGAACTCCTCGAGCTGCACGTCGGTGCCCGGCTTGGGCAACGCCGCCTGGCGCACGTGGTAGGTGATGTCGAACGACTCGTCGTCGACCCAGACGGGGTTGGCGAGGCGACCAGGGACCTCACGCACCTTCTGCCGGTAGCGGGGCAGGTGGGCGATTCGCCGCGACACGAGCGCCACCAGCTGCTCGTAGTCGAAGGCTTCGCCGAGCGTGCCGCCGGCGGCCCGGCCCGACTCGGCCGCGTCGGGCTCGTGGAACACCATCACCGAGCCGACGTGCATCATCGTCGTCGGCTCCTCGAGGTAGAGCAGCGACGCGTCGAGGGAGCTCAGGCGGTCAGGCACCCGCCCATCGTTGCAGACCCCGCCGTTCCTACGATCGACCCATGGACAGGGGTGCCAGGACCATAGGGGGTATGCCGGGCCGCCGCTCGGGAGCGGTCGTCACCGCGGCCGTCGCGCTGCTGAGCGTTGGGGCGTGCTCCTCCTCGAGCACCCCACCGGCGCCGCCCGCGTCGACGAGCGCCACCGCCTCGTCCACCACCAGCTCGGCGAGCCCGAGCGGCACCACGCCCGCGACGCCCGTGATGTCGTCATCGCCCGCGACGTCGTCGTCGACCACGGGCACCACGCCGGCCGGGCGCACCGTCACGGTGACCGTCACGGGGTCGAACGTCACCCCGGCCCCGGCGCAGGTCGACCTGCCCGTTGGTCAGACGCTCACCCTCGTCGTCACCAGCGACCACGACGACGAGCTGCACGCCCACGGGTTCGAGGTCGAGACCGAGCTCAAGGCCGGTGTCCCGGCGACGGTCACCCTGACCGGCAAGGACCCCGGGGTCTTCGAGGTCGAGACACACCACCCGGCGCTGACGCTGCTGACCGTCGCCGTCCGCTGACGTGGCGGCGGTGCTCGCGGCGACCCTGCCGGCCCTGCCGGCCCAGCGATGACTCCGCCCACCGCGCTCATGCCACTCGTCCTGCCCCTGCATGGCGTCGGCAGCCGCCAGGACCTCCCCCTCCCGTTCACGGCCCTCGTCATCGGCGCCGGTCTGGCGCTGTTGGCCTCGTTCGTGGGCTTGGCCTTCCTGTGGCGGGAGCCGCGCTTCGACCCGGCTGGCGGCCGCCCGGTGCCCCGCGGCATACAGCGCGTGCTCGACGCGCGGTCGTTCCGCGGGGGTCTCGCCGCCCTGTCCCTGCTGCTCACCGGGTGGGTCCTGCTCTCCCTCGTCGCCGGGCAGGACGACGCGAACAACCCCGTGGCCTACGTCGTCTACGTCTGGCTGTGGGTCGGTATGCCGTTCGTGTCGCTGCTCGTCGGAGCCGTCTGGCCCACGCTCAACCCGGTGCGCCGGCTGCACCGCTTGGTGGCCGCCGCGGCGCGCATCTCCCCCGACGCCGCCCTCACCCACAGGCGACCGGGCTACTGGCCGGCCGCGGTCGGGCTGCTCGTCTTCACGTGGCTGGAGCTCGTCGCCCCGGACCGCACCACGCTGCCGGTGCTGCGGGTGGCCATCGCCTTCTTCGTCCTCGTCAGCC
>JALZBI010000186.1 GCA_030947565.1 Actinomycetota bacterium | reverse complement strand
CTCCACGGCCGGACGCGACCGCCTGGTCCACATCGCCCACGACCTCGACATCGACAATCTCGAGCTCCTGCAGACCGGTTCGCTGTCGGCGGTGCTCCATCACGACCTCCACACGGACGCCCGGAACGCGATCAGGCAGGTGCTGAGATATCACCGCCTGCTGCCTGGAGCCCCGACGTCGACCCCGGCGAACGTCCAGGTCGTGACGCCGTTCAACATCCCCCGTCGGCTGACTCCCCGGTAGCGCTCAGCGCTCGTCGACCACCATGTCGAGCGCGTAGTCCTCGGCGCGGTAGCTGTGGTCGCCGAACTCGACCGCCGTGCCACTGGTGTCGAAGGCCATCCGGGTCATCGTCAGCACCGGTTGGCTCCCCCGCAGCCCGAGATGGCGCCGCTCCGCCGGCGTCGGCGTCCGCGCCCCGACGGACTGCCGGGCCACGACCGGTTTGGCGCCACGGGTGCGGAGTGCGTCGTAGAGGCCGGTGGTCTCCAGCTCCTCGCGGGTGAGGTCGGTGTATGCCGGCGGCAGCCAGTTGTGCAGAAGGGCCAGGGGCTGGTCGCCGACCAGTCGGAGCCGGACCAGGCCCAACAGGTGGGCGTCCGAGGGGAGGTCGAGGGCCGCCGCGGCCCGGGCATCCTGAATCACCTCGAGGGTCAGTACCGTGGTGTGCGGCGACCGGCCGGCTCGCTGCAGCTCGTCGTAGAGGCTGGAGAGCTCGAACTTGCGGTGGACCTTGGCGTTGGCCACGGTCGTCCCGACACCCCGCCGGCGCACCAGCAGGCCCTGGTCGACCATCTCCTGGATGGCCCGGCGCACGGTCGGCCGGGAGAGCTGGAGGCGCTGGCACATCGCCAGCTCGTTCTCGAACGGGTCTCCGGGAGCGAGCCGTCCGTCGGTGACGGCGGCTCGGAGCTGCTCAGCGAGCTGGTGGTAGAGCGGCACGGGCGAGCTGCGGTCGATCCGCAGGTCGACCAGCTGCGCAGCCATGTCCCGCACACTATCGAGATTGGCCGTTCTGAGGTCACAATGTCCGGACAATTCCAGCCGGCGGGACCAACCTCTGCCCGACGCGAGTCAGGAGCGCTCGACCGTTCTCTCCCCGGCCAGCCGCCTCCCGGGCACACCCCAGGGGCCCAGCTCCCGCCGGGAGGCCACCCGGTCGGCGACGACCCGCGCAAGGGCTACGGCGAGCGCGGCGCATACCAGGCCGATGAGGAACCCGCCGACGACGTCCGGCACGTGGTGCACATGCGCCGCCACCCGGGCCGCGCCGATGAGGGCGCTGACCACGAGCAGCGCGACGCCCCAGAGGCGCCGGGCAGCAAGGACGACGCCCGATACCGCAGCGGCGACCGTCGTGTGGTCCGAAGGGAACCCGTTGTCGTCGGGGTGGGCGAACAGAGGCGGCTGCCCGTCGACGACGAAGGGCCGCGGGTCCGACCACACCAGGCTCGCGCCCTTGACGGCGATAGCCACGAGGACCACGGCGAGCAGCCCGCCCACGACGAGCTCGAGCCGGATCCGTGGTGTCGAGACCACCCACGCGGCGAGCGCGGCACCCAGGACGATGAAGAGGGCCCCTTGGGCGACAGCGGTGACGACGGCATTCACAGCGTCAGGGTCTCGCACCGCCCTGTGCGACGACTGGGCGCGACGCAGAGGGGTGGGCGCGGCATCATGGGGTCATGATCCCCATGCAGCCCTTCGGACGCACCGGCCACGACAGCACCCGCGTCATCTTCGGCGCCGCGGCCTTGGGCCAGGTGACCCAGGACGAGGCCGACGCGACGCTGGAGCTGGTGGCCTCCCACGGCATCAACCACCTCGACGTCGCGCGCAGCTACGGCGAGGCCGAGGTGCGGTTGAGGCCGTTCCTCAGCGAGCACCGCGACGCATACTTCCTCGCCACGAAGACCGAGGACCGCACCGCCGACGGCGCCTACGCGCAGATCAGCGAGTCGCTCGATCGACTCGGCACCGACCACGTCGACCTGCTCCAGCTGCACAACCTCGTCGACGAGGAGCAGTGGCAGACGGCATACGCGAAGGGCGGCGCTCTCGAGGGGGCCGTCCGCGCGCTCGACGAGGGCCTGACCAAGGCTATCGGCGTGACGGGCCACGGGGTGACCGTGCCCCGACAGCACCTGAGATCGTTGGCGGAGTATGACTTCGCCTCGGTGCTGCTGCCCTACAACTTCCCGATGTCGCACAACGAGCGCTACCTGGCCGACTTCGAGGAGCTGGCCTCGGTCTGCCGCGAGCGCGAGATCGCGGTGCAGACGATCAAGTCGATCACCAAGGCGGCGTGGCCCGACGCCGACCGCGAGACAGGGTCCAACGGTGACCGCGAGCAGCACTTCGCCGCCACCTGGTACGAGCCGCTGCGCTCACCGGAGGCCATCGAGACCGCGGTGTCGTGGGTGCTCGGCCGCGAGGGCGTCTTCCTCAACACGGTCGGCGACATCCACCTGCTTCCGTACGTCTTGGACGCCGCGGAGCACTTCGCCGGCCGCCCGACGGACCAGCAGATGGAGCAGCTCGAGGCCGCGTTCGACATGGCGCCGCTGTTCGTCTGACCCGGGGACCGCGACAGGCTCACCCTGCGGCGGTGACGGCGCGCAGCTGCGCGAGGGAGTCTCGGATCAGCTCCTGCAAAGTGGGTTCGTCGGGCCCACTGAGCCAACGGTCGAAGGCGACCTTGAAGACGGCGACCCCGGCCTCGGCGGTGAGGGCAGCGGCCGGCTCGGCCACGCCGCGGGCGCGCAGGGCGACGGCCATGGCGGCGGCCAGCGATGCCATCTTGATCAGCTCTCGCTCCTGCAGCACCGGGTTCGCGTCGATGACCTCCTGCCGCTGCCGGGAGCGGGCCCGGTTGGCCTCGAAGAGGGCTCCGGCCGTGTCCAGCGCTGACGCCACAGCATCCATCGCGCCGATCGAGGACGGTGTCTCGGCGACGCGGTTCACCAAGAGGTCCTGGAGCGCGCTCGAGCCGCGGAAGAGGACCTCACGCTTGTCGGCGAAGTGCCGGAAGAAGGTGCGTTCGGTCAGGCCGGCCCGGGTGGCGATGTCGGCGACCGTCGTCTGCTCGAAGCCCCGGTCGAGGTAGAGCTCCATAGCCGCCTGCTCGAGACGGCCACGCGCGTCCGGCTCCCATCGACCCATGCCGTCGACCTTAGTGATGACAGGAACTGCCATGGGGTGTTACCGTCCATGTCATCGACTGACATCAGCTTTGGAAGGACCTTCATGCGCGTTCTCGTCACCGGTGCCTCAGGGTGGGTCGGCTCCGCCGTCGTGCCTCAGCTCCTCGAGTCGGGCCATCAGGTCGTCGGACTCGCTCGGTCGGACGCCTCGGCCGAGGACCTCACCGCCGCCGGCGCCGAGGTGCACCGCGGCGACCTCGACGACCTCGACGGTCTGCGCGCCGCGGCGGCGGCCTCAGGGGGCGTCATCCATCTCGCCTTCAAGCACGACATAGCGTTCTCGGGAGACTTCTTCGGAGCGGTCGAGGCGGACCGGCTCGCCATCGAGACCGTGGGTGACGCGCTGGCCGGGTCGAGCCGGCCGTTCCTCATCGCCTCGGGGACGCTGGGAATGACCCCGGGCCGCGTGGCGACGGAGTCCGACGGACAGGCCGCCCCGCCCGGGTCCGTGACCGAGCCTGACGGTGAGGCGCCGAACCCCCGCCTGCTCAACGCCCAGCGCGTCGTCGCCCTGGCCTCGGAGGGGGTGCGCTCGGTCGTGGTGCGGCTCCCCCCGACGGTCCACGGCGATGGTGACAACGGCTTCATGGCCACGATCGTGGGCATCGCCCGCCAGAAGGGCGTGTCCGGTTATGTCGGCGACGGGTCGAACCGCTGGCCCGCGGCGCACCGCCTCGACGCGGCGCAGGTCTTCCGCCTGGGCCTCGAGCACGCCCCGGCGGGGTCGACGCTGCACGCCGTGGCCGAGGAGGGCATCTCCCTCCGCGAGATCGCCGAGGTCATCGGCCGTCACCTCGACCTCCCGCTGGCCTCGATCGACCCGGGTGACGCGGCCGCCCACTTCGGCTGGCTGGGCGGGTTCATCGGCGCCGACAGCCCCGCCTCGAGCACCCGCACCCGCGACCTGCTCGGGTGGCAGCCGACGCACCCCGGCCTGCTGGAGGACCTGGAGGCGGGCCACTACTTCCGGACGTCCGGCTCGTAAGGCGGGCGTCGGGCGCCTGACGCGGGCCGGCCCCCGGCCGGGCCGGGCCGCACACCGCCGCCCCCTGACGCGGTCAGTGGTCAGCGCCCACGGGTCTGGCGGGTGGCTAGGAAGCCGTATGGATCCGCCATGGCCCCCGAGGGAGCCACCCCGTGCAGCGGTGGCGGGTCGGCGGGGCAACCCCATGGAGCCGAGTTTGCCCCTTGTCCGCATGGGTACGCCTGAGGTGTACCGCGGGTCTCCTCCACCGCACGTCGCGCACAGGGCAGCGAACGTCTCCCGCCTGGGGGCTTTCGAAGCCGGTTCGACGGTGGCCCCGCGTACTCACGGCCAGCCCCCGTGACCAGTCAGCGCATGCCGACGGCGCCGTCGTCGGCCCCACCACCCGGCACCCGGCATCTCACGACGAAGGACTGACGTATCCATGGACGACCCCCGCACCCCGCCGACCGTCGACGAGCCCACCACTCCCCACGAGCCGTTCCCCGCCCCGCCGGACCAGACCGCCCCCGAACCGGTGTCCGCGACCGGCAAGCCCAGCGGTGCCCCGCACGACGTGCGGGCCCAGTCCGGCGCATACCTGACGTCGGCGCAGGGTCTGCGCCGCCCCGACACCGACCACTCGCTCAAGGCCGGCCCCCGCGGACCGACGCTCCTCCAGGACCACCACCTCCGCGAGAAGATCAGCCACTTCGACCACGAGCGCATCCCCGAGCGAGTCGTCCACGCCCGCGGTGCGGGGGCGCACGGCGTCTTCCGCGGCTACGGCACGGCCACGTCCGTATGCCGCGCGGGCTTCCTGGCCGAGGGCGTCGAGACCCCGGTCTTCACCCGTTTCTCCACCGTCGCCGGGTCGCGCGGGTCGGCAGACACCGTGCGCGACACCCGCGGGTTCGCGGTGAAGTTCTACACCGACGAGGGCACGTTCGACTTGATCGGCAACAACATGCCGGTGTTCTTCATCCAGGACGGCATCAAGTTCCCCGACGTCGTCCACGCCGTCAAACCCGAGCCCGACCGGGAGATCCCCCAGGCGGCTTCAGCACACGACACGTTCTGGGACTTCGTCTCGCTGCACACCGAGGCCCAGCACCACACCATGTGGAACATGTCCGACCGCGGTCTCGCGGCCTCCTACCGCACGATGGAGGGCTTCGGGGTGCACACCTACCGGCTGGTGGCGGAGGACGACAGCACGACGCTCGTCAAGTTCCACTGGAAGCCCAAGGCAGGCGTGCACTCCCTCGTGTGGGAGGAGGCACAGCTCGCGGCCGGTGGCGACCCTGACTTCCATCGCCGCGACCTCGCCGACGCCATCGAGGCCGGGTACT
>JALZBI010000185.1 GCA_030947565.1 Actinomycetota bacterium | reverse complement strand
GCTCGACCACGTCGTCATCCGTTTCGCCGGTGACTCCGGCGACGGGATGCAGCTGACCGGAGACCGCTTCACGTCCGACGCCGCGCTCCTCGGCAACGACCTGTCGACGCTGCCCAACTTCCCGGCCGAGATCCGGGCCCCCCAGGGCACCCTGCCGGGTGTCTCGAGCTTCCAGCTGCACTTCGCCGACCACGACGTGCTCACGCCCGGTGACGAGCCCGACGTCCTTGTGGCGATGAACCCCGCCGCCCTCAAGGCCAACCTGCCCGACGTGCCGCGCGGTGCGACGATCATCGTCGACACCGACGAGTTCTCGAAGCGCAACCTGGCGAAGGTCGGCTACACCGCCTCCCCGCTCGACGACGGCACGCTCGAGAGCTTCCACGTGCACGCCCTCCCGCTCACGTCGATCACCGTCGCGGCACTGGCCGCGCATGACCTGAGCCGCAAGGACAAGGAGCGCGCGAAGAACATGTTCGCGCTCGGCCTGCTGTCGTGGCTCTACACCCGGCCGATCTCGATGACCGAGCGCTTCCTCGTCGGCAAGTTCGGCGGCAAGCCGGTGGTCCTCGAGGCCAACCTCGCGGCGCTGCGGGCCGGGTTCAACTACGGCGAGACCACCGAGGACTTCGCCCATCGCTACGAGGTCGGGCCGGCGCCGATGCGCGCCGGTCGCTACCGCAACATCACCGGCAACGTCGCCCTCGCCTACGGCCTCGTCACCGCGGCCCACCGCGCCGGGCGACCCCTGGTGCTGGGGTCCTACCCCATCACCCCTGCCTCCGACATCCTGCACACGCTGGCCGGCCTCAAGCGGTTCGGCGTGACCACGATGCAGGCCGAGGACGAGATCGCCGGGGTGGGCGCCGCCCTCGGTGCCGCGTTCGGCGGCGCCATCGGGGTCACGACGACGTCCGGCCCGGGCCTCGCGCTCAAGGCCGAGACGATCGGGCTGGCGGTCTCGCTCGAGCTGCCGCTCATCGTCTGCGACATCCAGCGCGGCGGCCCGTCGACGGGCCTGCCGACCAAGACCGAGCAGGCCGACCTGCTGCAGGCGATGTTCGGCCGCAACGGCGAGTCGCCCGTGCCGATCGTTGCGCCGCGCTCCCCCGCCGACTGCTTCGACGCCGCCCTCGAGGCCGTACGCATCGCCACGACGTCGATGACGCCGGTGATCCTGCTGTCCGACGGCTACCTCGCCAACGGGTCCGAGCCGTGGTCGATCCCGTCGCTCGACGCGCTGCCCGACCTCACCGTCGCCCTCGCGACCGAGCCCAACGCCGTCGACGCCACCGGGGCCGACGTCTTCCACCCCTACCTGCGCGACCCGGAGACGCTGGCCCGCCCGTGGGCCGTCCCGGGCACCGCCGGGCTGGAGCACCGCATCGGGGGCATCGAGAAGGCCAACGTCACCGGCAACATCAGCTATGACCCCGACAACCACGACCTGATGACCCGGCTGCGCGCGGGCAAGGTCGCGGCGATCGCCTCGAGCATCCCGCCGCTCGAGGTCGAGGACCCCGACGGCACCGCTGAGGTGCTCGTGGTCGGCTGGGGGTCGACCTACGGCCCCATCGCGGCGGCGGCGAGATCCCTCCGCCAGCAGGGCTTCCCGGTCGCCCAGGCCCACCTGCGCCACCTCAACCCGTTCCCGGCCAACACCGGTGAGGTGCTCGGCGCATACCGGCACGTCATCGTGCCCGAGATGAACCTCGGCCAGCTGGCCCTCCTGCTGCGGGCCACCTACCTCGTCGACATCCAGTCGCACACCTCGGTCCGGGGGCTGCCGTTCAGCGCTGCCGACCTCGAGGACGTCATCCAGAAAGCCGTGACCGAATGAGCACCAGCACCGACCTGGGTATGCCGGGCCCGTCACCAGCGGGGCTCGAGGGGGTTCCCACCCTCCCAGCCGATGCCCCCGCGCAGACGAAGAAGGAGTTCACCTCCGACCAGGAGGTGCGCTGGTGTCCCGGCTGCGGCGACTACGCGATCCTCGCTGCCGTCCAGGGGTTCCTGCCCGAGCTGGGCCTGCGCCGCGAGAACGTCGTCTTCGTCTCCGGCATCGGCTGCTCCTCGCGGTTCCCCTACTACCTCGACACCTACGGCATGCACTCGATCCACGGGCGCGCGCCCGCCATTGCGACCGGGCTCGCGACGACGCGTCCCGACTTGGCCGTGTTCGTCGTCACCGGTGACGGCGACGCGCTCTCCATCGGTGGCAACCACCTCATCCACGCGCTGCGCCGCAACGTCAACCTCACGATCCTGTTGTTCAACAACCAGATCTACGGCCTGACCAAGGGGCAGTACTCCCCCACGTCACAGGTCGGCCTGGTGACCAAGTCGACGCCGCTCGGCTCGGTCGACCACCCGTTCAACCCGGTCAGCCTGGCCCTCGGTGCCGATGCGACCTTCGTCGCCCGCACCATGGACTCCGACCGCAAGCACCTCACCTCCGTGCTCCGTGCGGCCACGGCCCACCGCGGCACGTCGCTCGTCGAGATCTACCAGAACTGCCCCATCTTCAACGACGGGGTCTTCGACGTGCTCAAGGACCGTGACGAGGCGCAGGCGCGGATCCTGCATCTCAGCCACGGTGAGGAGGTCGCCGCGGGCGACCAGGTCGTCGTGCACACCGACGCCGGGCTCGCCGTCATCCCGCGGCACGAGGCCGACCCGGCCCGGATCGTCGTGCACGACGCGCACGCCGACGACCCGGCGCCGGCGTTCGCCCTGTCCCGACTCGACGACCCGACGATGGCCCACGTGCCCATGGGGATCTTTCGCGACGTCGAACGCTCCACCTACGACGACCTCGTGCGCGCGCAGGTCGACGGCACCGTCGACGGCGCGGGCGGTCCCGCCACCGACGACGACCTCGAGGCCCTCCTGGCCGGGCGCGACAGCTGGACCGTCGGGGCGTGAGCGCCCCACCCGCCGCACCGGTCAGACCGGCCCACTCCGCCGAGAGCGCGCAGCGCCGCGGCGCCGTCTACGGCTTCTGCGCCTATCTGGCGTGGGGCCTGTTCCCCATCTACTTCCATGCGCTCGCGCCTGCAAGCGCCTTCGAGATCCTGGCGCACCGCATCGTCTGGACGCTGCTGCTCTGCGTCGCGGTCCTGGCGGTGATGCGCGACGGGCGTTGGGTACGCCCGCTGTTGCGGCGACGACGCTTCCTCGCCGGCATCGGCGTCGCGGCCGCCCTCATCGCCGTCAACTGGGTCGTCTACGTCGCCGCCGTGGCCGCGGGCAACGTCACCGAGGCGGCGCTGGGCTACTTCCTCAACCCCATCGTCACCGTCGGACTCGGCGTGGTCGTGCTGGGCGAGCGGCTGCGCGTCCTGCAGTGGGTGGCCGTGGGCCTCGGGCTGGCGGCCGGCGTCTACCTGTCCGTCGTCGGCGGTCGGGTGCCCTGGGTGGCCCTCACACTGGCGGTGACCTTCGCGCTCTACGGGCTGTCGAAGAAGCGGCTCGGCGAGACGCTTCCGGCCCTGCACGGCCTGACCGTCGAGACCGTCCTGCTCAGCCCGGTGGCCCTCGGCCTGCTCGTGTGGCTCGGCGTCACCGGGGCGCAGACCTTCACCAGCGACGTCCCCCTGCATCCAGCCCTGCTCATCCTCTCCGGTGTCGTGACCGCCGTCCCGCTGCTGCTGTTCGCGTCGGCCGCCCGCCGGGTCCCCCTGGTGACCATCGGGCTGCTCCAGTTCGTCACACCGGTCATGCAGCTGCTGTGCGGTGTGCTGCTCCTGGGCGAGCGGATGTCGCCTCAGCGGTGGGCCGGGTTCGCCCTGGTCTGGGTCGCTCTGGCGGTGCTCTCCGTCGACTCCGCGGTGAGCGCCCGCCGTCGCCATACCCGCGAGCACGAGTCCCGGAGCACCGAGGACGCCGAGTACTCCGAGGACGCCGAGACCGCGTGCGATCCCGCTCCGTGACCAGATCCCCGGTCGCCCACGAGATGCCCGTTCGACCCACGGCATACCGGGGGGCAAACAGGTATCTCATGGGTGATCGGGGATCTCGTGGCCCAACGGGGATCTCGCCGGAGTCTGGGCGTCAACCGATCGAGTAGGTGCGACCCTCCTCGGCCATCGCGCGCAGCTCGTCGACGAGGTCGGCCCCGGCGTCGAGCAGGGACGGCAGCAGCTCGGGCTCACGGGTGAGGGCCCGGAAGGCCAGCATGGCGGTGACCCCGTGGTCGGGACGATGGACCACGGCAACTGGGTCTGCGGACGCCACTCGGCCAGGGGTGACCACCGAGAGGTAGGCGCCGGACCGGGCCGCGGTGGTAAACGTCTTGAGCCAGCCCCGCTCTCCCATGTGCGCGCGGAACCGGCCGCAGGGGATGCGCGGCCCGGTGACCTGCAGCACCACGGTGTCGCCGACCTGCCAGCGCTCACCGATCACCGCCTCGCTCACCTCGATGCCGGTGGTCGTGAGGTTCTCGCCGAACATGCCGTTGCGCAGCGGCCTGTCCAGCCGGCTCTCCCAGGAGTCGAGCTCCTCCCGGGCGAAGGCGTAGACCGCCTGCCCGTCGCCGCCGTGGTGACGCGGGTCGCCGATGTGGTCGCCCACCAGACCGCTGCCCAGCCCGGTGGCCCGGTCACCGGGCGCGCGCACGTCGACCGGCCCGTCGTAGGCGTGCTTGTCGATGGCCGTCGGCATCTCCCGGCGCACGCGGCTCGGCCGCACGACACCGAGGTTGACGCTGAGCAGGTGGGCCACGACGCGTCAGCCGGCTGAGCGGCGTGAGCGGCGTGCGGCGGTGGGGCGACCGATGTGGCGGATGTCAGCCGACACGGTCAACGACCGAGGTGACCAGGGCGGAGAGAGCCGCCTTGGCCTCCGACTCGGGGAGCGGACCCAGCAGGTCGACCGCCTCGCGACCGACCCGGCGGGTGGTCTCTCGAGCCCGCTCCAGCGCGGGGTCGGCCCGGAGCAGGGCCAAGGCCTCGGCGTGCCGGTCGTCGTCGCGCAGGTCTCCGGAGAGCAGCTCGCGCAGACGGGCGGCGGCGGGGTCGGTGCCCGCCTTGGCGTAGAGCACGGCCAGGGTGTCGACGCCTTCGCGCAGGTCGGTACCAGGAGTCTTGCCGGTCTCGGTGGCGTCGGAGGCGATGTCGATCAGGTCGTCGGCGAGCTGGAAGGCCATGCCCAGCTGCTGGCCGTAGCCGGTCATCAAGGTGACGACGTCAGGTGCGCAGCCGCCGAACATGGCCCCGTAACGGGCCGCTGTCGAGATCAGGGCTCCGGTCTTGTCCTCGAGCACCGAGAGGTAGTAGCGGATCGGGTCGGTGCCGGGAGGGCAGGGCCGGTCGTCGCGGATCTGGCCGGCGCAGAGGCGGACGAAGGTCTGGGCCTGGATGAGCACCGCCTCGGCACCGAGGCCGGCCACGAGCTCTGACGCCCGCCCGAACAACAGGTCGCCGATGAGGATCGCGGTGCTGTTGGTGTACTTCGCGTTGGCGCTCGGGACGCCGCGCCGCACGTCGGCCTCGTCCATGACGTCGTCGTGGTAGAGGGACGCGA
>JALZBI010000184.1 GCA_030947565.1 Actinomycetota bacterium | reverse complement strand
GGAGACGTTGATCAGGGCCGTCGCGACCGGGTACGTCGCGCCCCACCGGGTCCGCACGAGGCCGTCCACGACCAACCGGGACACCGCTCCGAGGCCACCGGCCACCACGGTGAGCAGCACGACCACAGTAGTCACAGGGCCGCCCTTCGACCCCGAACGGCGACGCGGATGCCCGCCGCGGCGGCGACCAGGCCCAGGGCGAGCGATACCGCGGCATACGCCGCACCGATCCACAGCCGGCCGTCGCGGGCCAGGAGCACCGTCTCGACGGCGAGTGCACTGTAGGTCGTGAACGCCCCGAGGAACCCGGTGCCCACGAGCAGCCGCAGCCGCCGGCGCCCTCCCTGGTCGGGGCCGCGGCGGGTGAGCGCCTCGATCAGGACGCCGAGGACGAACGCCCCGATGACGTTGACTAGGAAGGTGGCGACCGGCCAGCCCCCCCACGGCCGGATCGCCTCCTCGGCGACGTAGCGGGCGCCCGTGCCGGCGACCCCGCCGGCGAAGACGACCCCGAGTGCGGCCGGCGTGAGGTGGAGCGGGCGGCCCGGCTCGGGCGAGAGGTCGGGCTCGTCCGGGTCGAGCGGCAGCTCGTCGTGCCGGTCGGCGTTCATCGACCCGCCCCATCGCTTCCCGTGGTCGGTTGCTCTACCCCGGGAAACCCTAGCCACCGACCCGCCCCACTCTCGAACCGAACGCCGCGTTTGGTGCGAACGTGCCGGTGCACCGACGCGTCCGAGCACCGAACGGCGCGTTCGGTCGAGAAGGTAGGTTTTCCGCATGGCCGACGCGCTGCACCTGACCGGTCCGGTGCTCGTCGGCCTCGACGACGTCCGCGACGAGATCTGGGTCGTCGACGGTCGCATCACGTTCACCCCCCCCTCCACGGCGACCGACGTACAGACCCTGACCGGCTGGGTGCTGCCCGGCCTCGTCGATGCGCACTGCCACGTCGGCCTCGACCGGCACGGCGGCGTCGACCGCGACACCCAGGAGCAGCAGGCCCTGACCGACCGCGACGCCGGCACCCTGCTTATCCGCGACGCCGGCAGCCCGGTCGACACCCACTGGGTCGATGAGCGCGACGACCTGCCGCGCATCATCCGCGCCGGCCGGCACATCGCGCGCACCCGCAGGTACATCCGCAACTACGCCCACGAGGTCGAGCCGGCGGACGTGGTGGCCCATGTCCGCGAAGAGGCGCGTCGGGGTGATGGCTGGGTCAAGCTCGTAGGCGACTGGATCGACCGCGACACCGGCGACCTGTCGCCCTCCTTCCCTCGCGAGACGGTCATCGCCGCGGTGGCCGCGGCCCACGCGGAGGGGGCGCGCACCACGGCCCATTGCTTCGGCGAGGAGTCGCTCTATGATTTCGCCGCCGCCGGCACCGACTGCATCGAGCACGCCTGCGGCCTCGAACCCGAGACCATCGCGCAGTTCGCTGCCCAGGGCATCGCCATCGTCCCGACCCTCGTCAACATCGACCAGCTGCCGCAGCTCGCTGAACCGGGGCGGGGCAAGTTCCCCGCCTACTACGCCCACATGGTCGACCTGCACCGCCGACGCTACGAGACCATCGGCGCCGCCCACGAGGCCGGAGTCCCCATCTACCTCGGCACCGACGCCGGCGGCGGCCTGCCCCACGGGCTCGTCGCCCAGGAGGCCGTCGAGCTCCAGCGGGCGGGTCTCACTCCCGCCGAGACGCTGTATGCCGCCTCGTGGGGAGCCCGGGAATGGCTGCGCCGGCCGGGAATCGAGGAGGGCGCCTCGGCGGATGTCGTTGTTTACGAGGCGGATCCGCGTGTAGACCTGCGGGTCCTGGCCCACCCGTCCGCGGTCGTCCTGCGCGGAGCGACGGTGTGATGGGGTGACGGGGTGATGGGGTGACGGGGTGACACAGCCGGTCCGACCCCTGCGGGCCGACGGTGAGCGGGTGTGGGTGGCCAGTGCGAGCGACGACGACGTCGACGCCTACGTCCGGGCCAACGAGCGATCCCGTCGGCGCCTGCGCGAGTGGAACCCGGTCGACCCCTACGGCCTGCCCGCTCTGATCAGGGCGGGCTCACGGGCCCACCGCACGCTGGTGATCCACGCCCGCGAGCCCGACGGCGACCACGACCTGGTCGGGAAGGTCAACGTCACCAACATCGTCCTCGGCCGGGCGATGGCCGGCACCCTGGGCTACGACGCGTTCGACCCCTATGCCGGCCGCGGTCTCTTCGCGGAGGGGCTGCGGCTCGTCGTCGACCTGGCCTTCGCTTCCGAGGATGCGGGCCTGGGGCTGCACCGGCTCGAGGCCAACGTCCAACCGGGCAACGTCCGTTCGGGCGTGGTGCTGCGTGGCCTGGGGTTCCGGCGGGAGGGGTACTCCCCAGCATACCTGATCATGCCGGATGCCTTGGGGCCGGACGTCTGGCGCGACCACGACCGCTACGCCGTGACCCGCGCGGAGTGGCCGGCGCTCCCCTACGCAACGCCGGGGCCCACGCGAACGGCGGTGCTCGTCAACGGGGTCCCCGGCGCCGGGAAGACGACGCTTGCCCGGCGGCTCGCGGCTGAGCTGGGGCTCCCGCTGCTGGCCAAGGACACCGTCAAGGAGGCCATCGCGGACGGGCTCCCGGCCCAGGCGGTCACGGCCTACGGACGCGGCCCGGCCTCCATCGGGGCGAGTGCGGCGGGGGCCCTGTGGCGGCTGTTGCGGGACTCCCCGGTGGGCGCGGTCGTCGAGACGTGGTGCTGGCCCGGCGACCGGGAGCACGTCGTGGCCGGCATGACCGCAGCCGGCTTCGACCCGAGGCACACCCCCGAGGTGTGGTGCGGCGTCCCCGTCGCCCAGGCTCGGCGCCGCTTCGAGGACCGAGCCACCACCCGTCACCCGGTGCACGCCTGGCCCGCCGGCGACGACGCGTACTGGGAGCGGGTCGAGCAGGCCGCCCGACCCGTCGCCACCGGCCCGGTCCTGAGCGTGGACACGTCGACGCCGGTGCCCGACCGGGAGGTCGTCCGCCTGGCCCTGCGGATCCGCGCCGCGCGCGGCTGAGGGTTGGTCTGCGCCGCCTGTCCACGATCCGGATGCCGGACGCGGGCCCGAGTCCCGGTATCGCACGATAGATAAGTCTTACTTATCCTGTGAGAAATATCGAGTTATGCGAGATCGACCGAGGAGTCTTCCCCGTGGCGCTGTCCCGTCCCCGCCCCGCCGCCGTGCTGACCACCGCGCTGGGAGTCGTCGCCGCCATGGCGATGACCGCCTGCAGCGGCGGGTCGAGCGATGTCGCCGCCGGACCCGCCGCGTTCGCCGCTGCGACGACGGGCGCCGCAGCCGAGGGCTCGGGGGGCACGATCAACCTGTACGCCTACGCCGTGCCCAAGCCCGGCTTCGACGCGGTCATCCCTGCGTTCAACGCCACCGCCGCGGGCAAGGGCGTCGCGTTCCAGCAGTCCTACGGCGCCTCGGGCGACCAGTCGCGCAAGGTGGCCGCCGGCGCCGCCGCCGACTTCGTCAACTTCTCCGTGGAGCCCGACGTGGCCCGCCTTGTCGACGCGGGCCTCGTGGATGCGAGCTGGAACTCCGGCCAGTACAAGGGCATCCCCTTCGGCTCAGTCGTCACGATCGTCGTGCGCAACGGCAACCCGAAGAACATCACCACGTGGGACGACCTCATCAAGCCCGGTGTCGAGGTCGTCACGCCCAACCCGTTCAGCTCGGGCTCGGCCAAGTGGAACCTGCTGGCGCCGTACGCCGCGAAGAGCAACGGCGGCCAGGACCAGAAGGCGGGGCTCGACTACGTCAACGCGCTCGTGACCGAGCACGTCAAGACGCAGCCGAAGTCCGGACGGGAGGCGAGTGAGACCTTCCTCCAGGGCTCCGGCGACGCCCTCATTTCCTACGAGAACGAGGCGATCTTCCTCGAGAAGGGCGGCGACCCGGTCGAGCACCACACTCCGGCAACGACGTTGAAGATCGAGAACCCTGCCGCGGTCGTGAAGACGAGTGCCAACCTTAAGGGCGCAGCGGCGTTCAACGACTTTCTCTACACCACCGAGGCGCAGACGCTCCTCGCCAAGACCGGCTTCCGCGTCGTCGACCCGGCCGTGGCGGCGCAGTACGCCTCCAGCTTCCCCACACCCGAGAAGCTGTGGACCATCACCGATCTCGGCGGCTGGAAGAGCGTCGACACCGCGTTCTTCACCACGGACACCGGGTCGATCGCCGTCGTCTACGACAAGGCGTCGAAGTAGCGATGACCACCGTCGACACCCATTCCCCTTCTGCGGGGCCGGGTCTGGCGCTCGCGCCGCTCGAACCCGGGAGTACGCGCCGAGGCCGCTCCCTGCGTGCTGTGTCGGGTTCGGTCGGGCCCCTGGGCGTCGGCATCTCGGTGCTCTGGCTCAGCGTCGTCGTCCTGCTCCCGCTCGCCGCCCTGGCCGTCAGCTCGGTGCGCGGCGGCCTGCCGGAATTCTGGGCGGCGGTGACCGCACCGAACGCCGTAGCCGCGCTTCGGGTCACGGTGCTCGTCTCCGCGATCGTGGCGGTGGTCAACGTCGTCATGGGCACCCTCGTCGCGTGGGTGCTCGTGCGCGACAACTTCCCCGGCAAGGGGGCGGTCAACGCCCTCATCGACCTGCCGTTCGCCCTACCGACCATCGTCGCCAGCATCGTGCTGCTGTCTCTCTACGGGCCGAACAGCCCGATCGGTCTGCCGCTCAACGCTTCTCAGCCCGGCCTGGTCGTTGCGCTCGCCTTTGTCACCCTGCCCTTCGTCGTGCGGGCCGTCCAGCCGCTGCTCATCGAGGCCGACCGCGAGGTCGAGGAGGCGGCCGCCTCGCTGGGGGCTAGCAACCTGACGATCTTCCGTCGGGTCGTCCTGCCCACCCTCGCGCCGGCGGTCATCAGCGGTGGCGGTCTGGCCTTCGCCCGGGCCATCGGTGAGTACGGCTCGGTCGTGCTCATCGGTGGTGACATCCCCGGCCGCACCCAGGTCGCGTCGCAGTACATCCAGCAGCAGATCGAGATCGACCGGCCGACCAACGCCGCCGCGGTGTCGGTGACCCTGCTGGGCATCGCCTTCGTCTCCCTGTTCGTCCTGCGGGTCGCCGCGGGCGCGCAGCGTCGCCGCCAGGAGCGGACGCAGTGAGGCTCGCGCGCGGCCCGCGGCTGGCCGCCCGCACCGTCGCTCTGGCCTACCTCGGGGTGCTCGTGCTGCTCCCCGTCGGCGTCATCCTGTGGCGCACCTTCGGCGCCGGCCTCGGGGCGTTCCTGACGTCGGTCAGCACCCCCGCCGCCATCTCGGCCTTCAACCTGTCGCTGCTGATCGTCGCCATCGTCGTGCCGGCCAACGTCGTGTTCGGGGTCGTCGTCGCCATCGCGCTGGTGCGCGGACGGTTCCGGGGCCGCGGTCTGCTGCAGGCCCTCGTCGACCTGCCGTTCGCGGTCTCGCCGGTCGTCGTCGGCGTCGCCCTGATCATGCTGTGGGGGGCCGGCGGGTGGTTCGATGGCGTCGACGCCGCCGGGTTCAAGGTCGTCTTCGGCCTGCCCG
>JALZBI010000183.1 GCA_030947565.1 Actinomycetota bacterium | reverse complement strand
ATCGACACCCGGATGTGCGAGGTCGAGGGCAGCCCACCAGAGGCAACCTGAGGCGCTGTCTTCTCGGTCGGGCCGACCCCTCGAGACACCTGTGACACCTCTGACACCTGTGACAGCTCTGACACCAGTGACAGCTCTGACTCCCCTGACACCCCTGACACCCCAGACGCCGCTACGGCCTAGAGCTTGGTCACCGGGGCATACCGCAGCAGCAGGCGCTTGACGCCTTCGGACCCGAAGTCGACGTGCGCCATCGCCTTGTCGCCCTCCCCCTCGACCCGCAGCACGGTGCCGAGCCCGAACGAGTCGTGGGTGACCCGGTCGCCGGGGTTGAGTGAGATCGCCGGCTTGGAGGACGCCCGCGCCAGGTCGCGGCGCTGGGCCAGCGACTCCATCGCCGAGCCGCCCATCCGCCGGCCGCTGCGGGCCTGGTCGATCGCCGACTCGAGGCGCTCCCACATCACCAGCTCGGCCGGGATCTCGTCGAGGAACCGGGACGCCGGGTGGTACTGCGGCGCACCCCACGCCGAGCGGACCGCCGCGCGCGACAGGTAGAGCCGCTCCCGCGCCCGGGTGATGCCGACGTAGGCCAGCCGGCGCTCCTCCTCCAGCTCGAGCGGCTCGCCGAGCGAGCGCATGTGCGGGAAGGTGCCGTCCTCCATACCGGTGAGGAAGACGACCGGGAACTCCAGTCCCTTGGCCGTATGCAGCGTCATCAGCGTGACGACGCCGGCGTCGGCTCCGGGCGCCCCCGTCGGGATCTGGTCGGCGTCGGCGACGAGGGACACCCTCTCTAGGAAGTCCTCCAGGCTGACGACCTCGCCGGTCTCGATGCGCTCGTCGTCGAACTCGCGCGCGACCTCGACGAGCTCGGCGAGGTTCTCGATGCGGGTCTCGTCCTGCGGGTCGACACTCGCCCGCAGCTCCTTGAGGTAGCCACTCTGCTCGACGACCGCCTCCAGCAGCCCGGCGACCCCGGACCCGCCGTCCCAGACCTGGCGCAGCGACTCGAGGAGCGAGGTGAACGCGCCGATGGCGGACACCGACCGGGTGGCGATGCCGGGGGCATCGGCCGCCCGGCCGAGCGCCGCCACGAACGGGATCTGCTCGCGGTCGGCCAGCTGAGCGACGCACGCCTCGGCGCGCTCGCCGATGCCACGCTTCGGCACGTTGATGATCCGGCGCAGGTTGACCGTGTCGGCCGGGTTGGAGACGACGCGCAGGTAGGCCAGCGCGTCCTTGATCTCCTTGCGCTCGTAGAACCGGGTGCCGCCCACGACCTTGTAGGGCATGCCGACCCGGACGAGCACCTCCTCGAACGCCCGTGACTGGGCGTTGGTGCGGTAGAAGATCGCGACGTCCTTGGGCCGGACGCCCTCGGTGTCGCCGAGGTGGTCGATCTGCTTGGCGACGAACGCCGCCTCGTCGTGCTCGCTGTCGCCGACGTAGCCGACGATCTGCACGCCGTCGCCCGAGTCGGTCCAGAGGTTCTTGGCCCGCCGCTTCTCGTTGCGGGCGATGACGGCGTTGGCGGCCTGCAGGATGGTCTGCGTCGAGCGGTAGTTCTGCTCGAGCAGGATGGTCCGCGCGTTGGGGTAGTCCTCCTCGAACTCGACGATGTTGCGGATCGTCGCGCCGCGGAACGCGTAGATGGACTGGTCGGCGTCACCGACGACGCAGAGCTCGCCCGGCGGCACCGCATGCGCCGGGGCGTCAGCCGGCAGCTCGGGCCCGCGGAGCTCCTTGACCAGCTGGTACTGCGCGACGTTGGTGTCCTGGTACTCGTCGACGAGGATGTGCCGGAACCGGCGCCGGTAGTGCTCTGCTGCGTCGGGAAAAGCCTGCAGCAGATGGACGGTCGTCATGATGAGGTCGTCGAAGTCCATCGCGTTGGCCTGCCGGAGCCGGCGCTGGTAGGCCGTGTAGGCCTGCGACACCATCCGCTCCTGATGGGTGCTGCCCGCGGCGGCCGGCGAGTCGTCGGAGCCGACGCGGGCGGCAAACGACTCCTCGTCGACGAGGTCGTTCTTGAGGTTGCTGACGGCGTGTGAGAACGCCCGCGGCTGGTAGCGCTTCGGGTCGAGGTCGAGGTCGCGCAGCACCATGGTCATGAGGCGCTGGCTGTCGGCGGCGTCGTAGATCGAGAACGTCGACTTCAGGCCGAGCCTCGTGGCCTCCTTGCGCAGGATGCGCACGCACGCCGAGTGGAACGTCATGACCCACATGGCCTTGGCCCGCGGGCCGATGAGGTCGGCGACCCGCTCCTTCATCTCACCGGCAGCCTTGTTGGTGAAGGTGATCGCCAGGACCTGGCCCGGCTGGACGTTGCGGGCGGCCAGCAGGTGACCGATGCGGTGCGTCAGGACCCGCGTCTTGCCCGACCCGGCACCGGCGACGATGAGCAGCGGCGGGCCGTGGTGGACGACCGCCTCGCGCTGCTGCGGGTTGAGCCCGGCGAGCAGCTCCTCGGGGTCGTGCAGCCGCCCGTCGGCGTCACTCGGCCCCCGGGTCCGTGCCTCGTCTCGTCGGGCGGACGGTGCGGCGCCCCCCTCGGCCGCCCAGAGCGGGATGCCCCGGTCGTCGACCTGGAACGCGCCCCGCTGCGGTGGCGGGGTGGGCAGGTCGAGGTCGTCGAAGAGGGTGCTCATCTCGTCATCCACCCTACGTCGGCCGAGTGACACCGCCGCCCGCTGCCGTACCGGTCAGGAGGCGAGCGGGAGCCCTGCCTCACGCCACGCCCGGAGGCCGCCCACGACGTCGGTGGCCCGCACCCCGAGGCGTACGAGGCTCACCGCGGCGAGCGACGACGCATACCCCTCCTGGCACAGCACGAGCACCCGGGTCTCCTCGGTGACCCACGGCAGTCGGGCGCTGCCGCGCGGGTCGAAACGCCACTCGAGCACGTCGCGCTCGACGACCACCGGGGCCAGCGCGGGGTCGACCTCGCCCTCGGCGCGGCGCTGCGCCTCGGGCCGGATGTCCACCAGGACCGCGCGTCGGAACAGCACGAGCTGGTATGCCGCCCGCACCGAGACGGGCTCGTAGGTGCCCCGCGCCTCGTCGACCAAGTCGTCGACCCCGTGAGTGGCGGCCACGCCGGAACGGGTGGCTGTGGATCGTTCGGCGGGGCGCGGGGCGGCGAACTGGCTGGTCTCCCAGGCCCTCAACGCGGCCAGGGCGGCGGGGTCGAGCGCGACCGCGGTCACCAGGACGCTCCGGCCTGGGTGCCGCGCTGCACCGGTCCACGCGGGCCGAGCTCGAAGGCGCCCATGGTCACCAGGCCCGGCGCGTAGGCGTGCACGGTGAGCGACCGGCCCGGGCCCGCCCCGACGAGGTTGTGGACGTGGTCGCGGCCGGAGGAGCGGCTGTCACCCACGGCCAGGCGTCGCTCCTGGACGGCGCCAAACAGCCAGGTGAGCTCGACGATTGAACCGGAGGCGACGGCGAACGCCCCCGCGGCGTCGCCGTGGTCGTGCCAGCCGGTCTCGGTGCCCTCGGGCCAGGAGATGAGCCAGATGTCGGACCGGGCGTCGCCGGCCAGGCGGGCCCACGCGCGCTCCCGCGTCTCGGGGAGCAGGGCGGCGAGGTTGGGGTTGAGGGCGTAGCGGCACACGAGCCGCCGCAGCTCGGCGAGCGGGACGCCGGGGAGGGTCGCGGGTGTGGCGAGGTGGGTCGAAGCAGTCAGGCTGGTCATGAGAGGTCCAGGTGGTTCGGGCCGGGTGCACACACCGGCGGGCGGTTGTCGACAGGTCTGGGTCAGTGAAGGAACAGCGACCAGCGACAACAGCGCGCGACAGGCCGAACGCGCCAGGAGGTCGCCGGAGTGACCGGCTGACCCGTGCGCATTCGCGTCGCGGTGGAGGACATGAGAGAACCACACCAGGGGTGCGGACCCTGGGGCAAGCCGATTGATCCATCATCTTGCGTTATGGACGTCCCTAGCCGACGTTATGGTCAGCCCGGCCTTCTAGGGTGGGCGACATGACCTCCGGAGAAGCCCTGCGCACCCCGTCCCTCGTCGTCCCCCGTCAGGGCGGCAGCGACGTCCTCACCGTCGAGGAGCGCGAGGTCCGAGCGCCCGGACCCGGTCAGGTGCGGGTGAAGGTCGCGGCCATGGGGGTCAACTTCATCGAGATCTACCAGCGCGGGGGCGTCTACCCGATGCCGACGCCGTTCGTGCTCGGTGCCGAGGGGGCGGGCACCGTCGAGTCGGTGGGCGAGTCGGTGGGCGAGTCGGTGGGCGAGTCGGCGGGCTTCGCGGTCGGCGACCACGTCGCGTGGTGTCAGGGCCCCGGCACCGGCGCCGGCTACGTCACGCTGCCGGCAGAGAAGGTCGTGCCCGTGCCCGACGGCGTCGACCTCGAGACGGCGGCCGCCGCCATGCTCCAGGGCATCACCGCGCACTATCTCGTCAACTCGACGTATGCCGTGCAGCCCGGTGACACGGTGCTCGCCCACGCGGTCGCCGGTGGCGTCGGCCAGCTGCTCGTGCAGCTCGTGAAGGCCAAGGAGGCGACGCTCATCGGCACGGCCGGGTCGGCCGCGAAGGTGGCCATCGGCCTCGACCTGGGCGCCGACCACGTCATCGACTACTCCCGGCTGGGCGACCTGACCGGGCCTGCTGGGCTGGCCGACCGGGTGAAGGAGCTCAACGGCGGCCAGGGCGTCCACGTCGTCTACGACGGGGTGGGCCGGTCGACGTTCGACGCGTCGCTGGCCTCCCTGCGCCCCCGCGGGATGCTGGTGCTGTTCGGCGGGGCGAGCGGGCAGGTCCCCCCGTTCGACATCCAGCGGCTCAACTCCAGCGGCTCGCTGTTCCTCACGCGGCCGACGATGGTCCACTACCTGCTGACCCGCGACGAGCTGGAGTGGCGCACCTCCGAGATCCTCGGGGCCGTGGCGTCGGGCGCGCTCAAGGTCGCCATCGGGGCCCGCTACCCCCTGTCGGAGGCGGCGGCGGCATACGACGCGCTGGAGGGCCGGAGGACCACCGGCAAGGTGCTGCTCATCCCCTGAGCCGTCCGTCGCAGCGGCTGTCGTAGCGGCGGATTCGTCGTTGGAGCGACACCGTGGCCGCTACGACAGCCGCTTCGACCCGAGACCGGCCATGGTGCCATCGGCGCGGTGGCCCTTTGCACGTCGCACCGGGTGAGGTCGAGGCCGACCCGGCCGGCCACCGGTGTGGTCATCGCGGGTGCCGACCCGATCGGACTGGATGCGACCCGTCCTCAGGTCGAGTAGGGAGTCGTGGCCTTCGTCGCCCAGCTGAGCGGGACCGTGCCGGATGACCTGCGTCGCAACCGTGCCGAGCTGGCCAAGGAGGCGTTCTGGGTGTTCGGCGGCCACCGGGTCACCCGTGACCGGCTCGCCGGAGCGCTCGCGTCGCCGTCCGCGACCACCGGCTGACCGTGGCCGGGGGTGTCGTCGTTGCGGCACCCGGCTGACCGGTCGCGGAGACCCATCCGCCCAGATCAGCGGGGATACCTCGCCGGGGGCGGGGTATGGGGAGAATAGAGAGACTGCACCTTGGCCGACGTGGCCGCCTGACGACGAGGG
>JALZBI010000182.1 GCA_030947565.1 Actinomycetota bacterium | reverse complement strand
CTACTGATCCCATTCATCCTCAGTGCCATTCGTATGCTCGAGTCCGGCCTCGCCTCGGCCGAGGACATCGACGAGGGCATGGTCCGCGGCGCCGCCCACCCGCAGGGCCCGCTGGCGCTCGCCGACCTCATCGGCCTCGACACGACGCGCGCCATCGCCGACTCGCTCTACGAGGAGTTCAAGGAGCCGCTGTATGCCGCCCCGCCCCTCCTCAACCGGATGGTCGACGCCGCGCTGCTCGGTCGCAAGAGCGGCCGCGGGTTCTACGACTACTCCTGACCCTCTGCTTGTAGAGCTCAGGGCCTCCACCGCTGTCGTTGACCCGCCGCCGCTGGAGCCGGTCGGCCACCTCGGTCAGAACCCCCTGCTGCCAAGGGGAGCCCGACCGCGTGGATCCGGATGCTCTGAAGCGGTGAGCGGGTCGATGACGTAGTGGCGCACTGCCTCCACGTGCCCCGGGGCGGCAGCGACGACCAGGTCGTAAGCCGCGTCGGTCAGCCGGGCCCGTGCGGGGCGGCGCATACGGGCCCGGACGCCGCGCCACGGGTGGGACCACTCCACCGGCAACCTCGAGCGCATCCTGCGCGACATCTGGCTGGCCGACCTCACCGTCATCGAGCGGGAGTTCACCTTCGTCGGCGTCAAGCCCGAGCTCGACGAGTTCAAGCGCATGGGCGCGCAGATGCACGCCGCCGCACGCGACGCCGCCCGCCGGGCCGGCCGCGCGCTCGGGGTCGTCGCCGGGGCCTGAGTCCCGCCGGTGTGTGGAACTTCGGTCCCCCTCTGAGGGGACCGAAGTTCCACACACCGAGGCGACTGGGCGCCGCCACCCACCGCGGTTCGAGCTGCCCCGCGCGGCTCGAACCGCCGTCAGCTGTTCTCCTTGCGGAACGTGCTCGTGCCCCACCACACCGCGACGGCGAAGAGGAACAGCGTCCAGCCGATGCCCCAGGCCATCGAGGACGTGGCGAAGGAGCCGCTGAACGCCCCTCGCACCGCGTCCACCACCCACCGGGTCGGCATGAAGTCGCTGGCCCGCAGCAGCCACGCCGGCCCGATGGTCATCGGCAGCAGGATCCCCGAGAGCAACAGCACCGGCATCATCACCATGTTGATGACCGGCGCCATGACGTCCTCGCTCTTCGTCGCCAGCGCGAGCGCGTTGGACCCCGCCGCACAGGCGGCGCCGAGCAGCAGGGTGAGGGCCACCCCGAGCACCACCCCGCGGGCCGGGGCACGCATACCGACGACGTATCCGAGCCCGACGAGGATCAGCGCCTGCACGAACAGCTGCAGCACGTCGCGTGCCAGCCGCCCGACGAGCAGCGCTGTCCGGCTGGCGGGCGTCACCCGCTCGGCCTCGATCACCCCGTCACGCCACTCCGAGATGAGGCTGAATCCGGCGAAGAACGCGCCGAAGATGCCGAGCTGCACGAGCAGGCCCGGCACGAAGAACGTGTACGCGTTCTCAG
This sequence comes from Actinomycetota bacterium, assembly GCA_030947565.1. Taxonomy (GTDB): domain Bacteria; phylum Actinomycetota; class Actinomycetes; order Actinomycetales; family Dermatophilaceae; genus Lapillicoccus. The sequence goes on along the minus strand of JALZBI010000182.1, from coordinate 4,084 downwards.
CGCCGAGCTGGTCGGCCAGCGGCCGCAAAAGCGGACCGAAGAGGAACAAGTAGAGCACCGGCTGCAGCATGCCGATGATGACCCACGCGGGGTTGCGCAGGTTCATCCGCATCTGGCGGCGGAAGACGATGTAGCTCTCACGCAGGAAGGTCATGCTCGCTCCTTGGGGGGTATCGAAAGGGGTCAGGCGCCGTCGCGCAACGAGCGCCCGGTGAGGGTGAGGAAGACGTCGTCCAGGGTGGGGCGGCGGACCTCGATGGAGGTCAACGTGATGCCGGCCTGGTCGAGGTCGCGCAGCAGCCCCGGGATGACGATGCCGGCCCGCTGGACCCGGCCCCGGACGTGGCCCTCGACGACCTCGACGTCGGACGAGTCGCCGCCCACGACCGCCGCGAGCTTCTCTGCAGCCGTCGAGACCTGGTCAGGGTCGGCGATCTCGAGGTCGACGAGGTCGCCGGACACCTGGGCCTTCAGGTTGTCGGGGGTGTCGCTGGCCACGATCTTGCCGTGGTCGATGACGATGATCCGGTCGCTCAGCTGGTCGGCCTCGTCGAGGTAGTGCGTCGTGAGGAACACGGTCGCGCCTCGCCGGGCGCGCAGGTCGGCGATGTGGGTCCACAGGTTGGCCCGGGCCTGCGGGTCGAGACCGGTGGTCGGCTCGTCGAGGAAGACGAGGGTGGGCTCGTGGATGAGGCCCATGGCGATGTCGAGCCGGCGCCGCTGGCCACCCGAGAGGGTCTTCGGCTGGCGCGTCCACAGGCCGTCGAGCTCGAGCTGGGCGAACAGCTCCTCGCCCCGCTTCTTGGCCTGCGCCGTGGTCAGCCCGTAGAGCATTCCGTGGTCCATCACCTCATCGCCGGCCCGGGCCGTGCTGCCCGTGGACCCGCTCTGCGACACGTAGCCGATGATGCGCCGCACCTGCTCCGCCTCCGTGACGACGTCGTAGCCGGCCACGGTCGCCGTGCCCGCAGTGGGCCTGAGCAGCGTCGTCAGCATCCGCAGCGTCGTCGTCTTACCGGCGCCGTTGGGCCCGAGGAAGCCGACGACCTCGCCCTCGGCCACGTCGATGTCGACGCCGTCGACGGCGCGCACCTCGCTCTTCTGCCGTCCCTGCTTCGTCTCGAAGGTCTGGACCAGCCCTCGGGCGTGGATCACCGTGTCTCCATCTCTGCCGCTGCTCGTCCTGGTGAGTCAAGGGTGAGACCACCCCCACCGTCGAAAGTCATCGTGCCCTGACCCACCGACATCGGCCCCCGGCGCGTGAAGGATGGCTCCCCCTGGAGGGGGTGCGAAATCGCACGCATCGCGTTCCGCACCCAAGACGGCTCGGCCGCGGCGCCCGGCGCCGGCGACCCGGCATACTCGCTGCCGTGGGGAAGCGCTGGCCCGGCTGGGTCTACGACGAGGGTGAGGAGCCCGACGCCCGTTTCTCCCTCGCCAACGAGCGGACCTTCCTCGCCTGGGTGCGCACCGCACTGGCCCTGCTCGCCGGCGGAGTCGCGCTGGAGGCGCTGGGCACCTCGTTCCCCGGTGTCGCCCGCCGGGTCGTCTCGGTGCTGCTCATCGCGCTGGCCCTTGGCGCGTCGGTCACGGGGTGGTACCGCTGGGCGCGCACCGAGCGGGCGATGCGGCGGGCCGATCCGTTGCCGGGCTCCGTGCTCATGGGGGTCACCGTGGGCGGCCTGGTGCTCGTGGGCCTCGTCGTGCTCGTGGTCATCGTCCTGCCCCGGTGAGCGTCGCGCCGCTTCCTCGCGACCCGGGTCTGCAGCCGGAACGTACGGCGCTGGCCTGGCAGCGGTCGGGGCTGGCCCTGGCCGGTGCGTCAGTGGTGCTGGCCCGGCTAACCCTCGAGACCGCGGGGGTCGTCGCGCTCTTCGCGGCGCTGAGCGGGCTGGCGCACGCGGGGGTCATCTTTCTCGTGCAGCGGCGTCACTACCGGATCCGCTCGGCGGGCCGGGTCGCACCCCACTGGCCGACCGGGGTGCACGCCGCGCTGCTGTCGGCCCAGGTCACGCTGCTCGCGGCCCTGGAGCTGTGGCACCTGCTGCGCAGAGGCTGACCCGCGAAGGGGGCCAGCGGTGAATACAGTGGGCGACCCCGACCGGGCTCGAACCGGCGACCTCCGCCGTGACAGGGCGGCGCGCTAACCAACTGCGCTACGGGGCCAAGGTCTGGGATCAGACCGTGGGTGGTGCTGTGCTGCTGCTCGTGCTGACGTACGTATCCCCAACGGGATTCGAACCCGTGCTGCCGCCGTGAAAGGGCGGAGTCCTAGGCCGCTAGACGATGGGGACCCGGATCCGTTCGAGGACGTCAGGAAGCATACGGGGAGGGGCCACAGGCGGCCAAATCGCTGCCGTGGGCCCCCGGATGTGGCCGATTCGCCGCGTACTGGGCCGTCAGAGCCCCCGCGGGCACCCGTTCGTGGCGGAAAGGCCACGAACTGCGGCGGCGAGCGGCGATGCGCCCGTCACGGCCGCTCGGACGCCCACTCCAGCACCCGCTCGACCGGCCACGTCGTGACGATCCGCTCGGCCGGTATGCCGAGGCGCTCGGCCCGCTCGCAGCCGTAGGCCTTCATGTCGAGCTGGCCCGGGGCGTGCGCGTCGGAGTCGATGGTGAACGTGCAGCCGATGTCGCGGGCCAGCTCGATGAGCTCGTCGGGCGGGTCCTCGCGCTCGGGGCGGGAGTTGATCTCCACCGCCGTGTTGCCCTCGAGGCAGGCCTCGAACACCGCCTGCGCGTCGAAGCTCGACTGCGCCCGCTTGCCGCGCCCACCGGTGACGAGCCGCCCGGTGCAGTGACCGAGGACGTTGACCCGGGGGTTACGCACGGCGGCGACCATCCGCCGGGTCATCGGCGCCTCGTTCATCGCCAGCTTGGAGTGCACCGACGCGGTGACGATGTCGAGCCGGTCGAGCATCTCGTCGGTCTGGTCGAGGGCGCCGTCGTCGAGGATGTCGACCTCGATGCCCTTCAGCAGCCGGAACCGGTCGCCTAGCGAGGCGTTGATCGCGTCGACGACGCCCAGCTGCTTGGTGAGCCGCTCGGCCGACAGCCCGTTGGCGATGCGCAGCCGCGGGGAGTGGTCGGTGAGGGCCAGCCACTCCTGGCCGAGCTCGACGGCGGCGAGCACCATCTCCTGGATCGGCGACCCGCCGTCGCTCCACTCGGAGTGGCTGTGGAGGTCACCGATGACCGCGGCATACAAATCCTGGCCACCGCGCACCAGCGGCTCAGACTCCTTCTCCTGCAAGGACCCCAGGTATGCCGGCAGCTCGCCCATTGTGGCCTGCGTGATCACCGCGGCGGTCGAGTCGCCGACCCCCGGCAAGTCTTTGAGGGACTTGGACTCCGCGCGCTGCTCGACCTCCTCAGGGGGGAGTGCGGCGACGGTCTTGGCCGCGTTGCGGAACGCCTCGACGCGGTAGGTGCCGGCACGGGAGCGCTCGAGGAGGAACGCGATGCGGCGCAGGGCGTCGATCGGGGTGACCGGGGCCGTCAGCGGTGGGACGAGAAGCACCGCGTCAGTCTGGCACCGCTCTCCCACGCCCGGGCCAAGGACGGACGCGGGCTACGGGACACCGGCCACCTGGACGACCGTGACGGCGTCGGCGTAGCGCACGACAAGCATCGTGATCTGCTCCGCGGTCACGAGGTTGGTGACCTCCACCTCGACCCGGCCGTCGGCGTTGCATCTCGTCGAGCCCACCGCATACCCCTGTCTTGTGAGGGTGTCGCGGTCGGCGGCGACGCGGGTGAGCGTGGCTGCGCACTGGGTGACGGTGAAGGCGGACCGCTCCGTGACGACGTCGGTGCCGGGAGGGAACGCCGCGCGCACCGCTGCCTCGGCGGCGGGTGTGTCAGCGGTCAGGTGCAGCACGACCCGGCCAGGGGTCGACGGGTCGGCCACCAGGGCGGTGAAGGACTGCGGGTAGTCCCGGGCCAGGGTCGCGCGGAGCCCGACGATGGCCGCTTGGACCTCGGGCGCGGCCGAGTCGGCGGCGGCACTGGGCGCCCCGGCCTTCGCCCCCTGCGACGCGGCGACCTGCGAGGCGGCTGAGCTCGTCCCGGAGACCCCGCC
>JALZBI010000181.1 GCA_030947565.1 Actinomycetota bacterium | reverse complement strand
AGCTCGTCGAGGCTGTCCGTGACCGCCGTGCAGGCGCGGTCGTCACCTTCATCGGCTACGTGCGTGAGCGTGACCACGGCACCGCCGTCGAGGTGCTCGACTACTCGTGCCACCCCAGCGCCGAGCAGGTCGCCCGCGACCTCGCGGCCCGCCTCGCGGCCGACGGCCGGGCCGTGCGGCTCGGCGTCGTCCACCGCATCGGCCACCTCACGGTGGGTGACATCGCGGTGGTGGCGGCAGTCAGCGCAGAGCACCGGCGCGAGGCGTTCGAGGTCTGCCACGCCCTCATCGACGAGTTCAAGGGGTCCGTGCCGATCTGGAAGCACCAGGTCTTCACCGACGGGTCCGACGAGTGGGTGGGGCTGCCGTGAGCAGCGGCTGGCAGGACTCGGGCGGCGGTCCTGGCCTGCTCGAACCGAAGGCGCCCGAGCCGCGGCCGGACCGGCTGTCGCGGGGGCCGGCCACAAGCCTCGTCGTGACGTTCCTCGGCCTGCTGCTGGGGGTCATCGGCACACTGGTCCACCTGCCCTACGCGGTGATGATGCCCGGCCCGATCTCCAACGTGCTCGGGCAGGCCGGCCGCGGCGACGGCAGCCCGGGTGACCTCATCGTCGTCAGTGGCCACGAGACCTACCCCACGACCGGGTCGCTCAACTTCACGACGGTGCGGATCAACGGCGGCCCGGGATATCCCGTCAACGCCTGGACCGTCCTCGGCGCCTGGCTGAACCCCAACGAGGACGTCTACCCCGTCGACACCATCTTCCCGCCGCAGCAGACCGCTGAGGCAGTGCAGCAGGAGAACCAGGCCGAGATGGTCGACTCCCAGCAGGAGGCGACCGCCGTCGCCCTGCGCAAGGCGGGGTTCACGGTGGGGGAGAAGGTGAGCCTCGCCGCCGTCTCGCCCGGCGCGCCGTCGGGCACCACGTTCGCCAAGGGCGACGTGCTGGTGTCGGTGGGCGGGCAGCCCGTGAGCAGCGCCGACTCCGCGCGAGCCGCGATCCAGAAGGCCGCCCCGGGCAGCACCATCGACGTCCTGGTCGACCGGGGCGGCACCCAGACGCCGCTCAAGGCCAAGACCGGCTCGTCCAACGGCCGGACCATCCTCGGCGTGGTGCTCAAGGTCGACTTCACCTTCCCCTTCACGGTCACCATCGACGCCGGGCAGGTCGGCGGCCCCTCCGCAGGGCTGATGTTCTCCCTCGGCGTCTACGACAAGGTGACCGACGGCGCGCTCACCGGTGGCAAGGACATCGCGGGCACCGGCACGATCGACTCCAGCGGCGCGGTCGGCCCCATTGGCGGCATCCACCAGAAGCTCGTGGGAGCACGGCAGGGCGGCGCCGCCTACTTCCTGGCCCCGGCCGACAACTGTCCCGAGGTGCGTGACCACGTGCCCGACGGGCTCCAGGTGGTCAAGGTCGCCACCTTCGACGAGGCCGAGTCGGCCGTCGCCAAGATCGGCACGGGCGACACCGCGGGCCTACCCGCCTGCTGACCACCCTGGTGCCGGCTTCTCCGCACGTGCGAACTCCCCGGTTGGGGCCTTACCGCGGCTGGGGGCCGGCGGGGGTATGCCGGGTGACGGGCTCAGTCCTCCAACGTCGCCCTCAGCGCGCCGACGAGCCCTGGGGCCAGGTCGGGACCGGTCGCGACGGCATCGTCGGAGTCGTGCGCGCGCTGCCGGAGCAGGCAGATCGCCGTCCCGTCGCGCAGCACCGCGACCAGGAGGCGGACGTCCCGGCGGTCGGGGTGGGCGGCCAGGGCGTCGACGGCCGCGTCGGGGTCGGTCGGGAGGTCGCGCTCCGCCTCCGGCGGGACGACCACGCGTTCGACCGCGAAGGCACACCCGTCGACATCGGGTGGCCACGCGATCCGGCCGAGCACCGACTCCAGGTTCGACGAGCGGTGCAGCCCCTCCTGCTCCACGGCCGTGAGCGCCCCCGGCGCCAGGTCGGTGGGGGACAGCCCGGCCCCCAGCGCAGGCTCCCGCTCGAGCAGGGCGGCGGTGCGGACCAGGGCGAACAGGCGCGGCGACTGGTCCCAGCCGGCAGCGGCGACGTGCCGCTCGGTCTCGAGCGCTGCGATCGACAACGGGTCGAGCACGGAACGAACGGAGGAGGTCACGTCCGACATTGTGCCCGGCGTCGGCCGCAGCGCCGGAGCCGACCGCGCAGCTGCGCCGGTGAGTCGGGTCTCGAAGACGTCACGAGCGGCTGTGAGTGGGCACCTGGCATACCGGTCGCTCGTTGGCGGGTACGTATATTGGCTGCACCCGGTCACGCCGGTGCGGGGAGGTTCGCGGCCCGCCGCGACACGACTGTCGACAGATCGGGCTCAACAGGTGAGTGAACGGGACTGGTTCGGAGAAAACGGTGCTGACGGCGCCGGGGGCCAGGGTGGGGGAGAGCGGACCCAGCCGCGCGACCGCCGCCGCAGCCCGCTCGTCACGACCTTGCTGGTGCTTGTCGTCGCCGGTGTGGCCATCTCGCTCATCGCGCAGTTCTGGACCGAGGTGCTGTGGTACGACTCGGTCAACCTGCGCTCGGTGTTCCTCACCGCGTTGGGGGCCAAGGTGCTGCTGGGGGTGCTCGGCGGCCTCGTCACGGCGGGCATCGTCGGCTCCAGCCTCGTCATCGCCTACCGCACCCGGCCCATCTACGCGCCGACGTCGACCAACCAGGACGCGCTCGAGCGCTACCGGGCCGCTGTGGAGCCGCTGCGCCGGCTCGCCATGATCGGCATCCCCCTCGTCATCGGCCTGCTCTCGGGTCTCGGCGCGGCCGGGCAGTGGAAGACGTTCCTGCTGTGGCGCAACGCGGTGCCCTTCGGCAAGACCGACCCGCAGTTCAACCTCGACGTCGGTTTCTACGTCTTCACGCTCCCGTGGCTGACGTTCGTCACCGGGTTCCTCAGCATGGCCCTGATCATCGGCTTCCTCGCGGCGGCCTTCACGCACTACATCTTCGGCGGTCTGCAGTTCCAAGCCGGCAGCCGTCGGACAACCACGGCCGCCCGGCTCCACCTGTCCATCCTGCTGGCGGCGATCGTCCTCGTGCGTGGGGTGAGCTACCTGCTCGACCGCTACTCGCTGACCACCAAGACCGACCTCATCACCGGCATCCAGTACACCGACGCGACGGTGGTCCTGCCCACCAAGACCATCCTCGCCGTCGCCTCGTTCCTCTGTGCCCTGGCCTTCTTGACGGTCATCTGGACCAAGTCGTGGCGGATCCCGATCATCAGCGTCGTCTCGCTGCTCGTCGTGTCCGTCGTCGTGGGCGGGATCTTCCCGGCCCTCATCCAGTCGCTGAAGGTCAAGCCGAGCGAGAAGTCGCTCGAGGCGCCCTACATCCAGAACAACATCAACGCCACCCGCGACGCGTTCGGGCTGACGGGCATCCAGACCGCCGCCTACAACGCGGCGACCACCGCCTCCGCCGGCCAGCTGAGGAACGACACCGCCACGGTGCCGGGCATCCGCATCCTCGACCCCAACGTCGTCGCCCCGACGTTCAAGCAGTTCCAGGCGGCCGGCAAGAGCTACTACCAGTTCCCCGACACCCTCGACGTCGACCGCTACGTCGTGGACGGCCAGCTGAGCGACACCGTCATCGCCGCGCGCGAGCTCGACCTCGACGGCATCCCCGACGGCCAGCGCAACTGGCTCAACGACCACACCGTCTACACGCACGGCTACGGCGTCGTCGCGGCCTACGGCAACCGCAAGGACTCCGACGGCAAGCCGGTGTTCTTCGAGCAGTTCCCCTCCAGCGGCAAGCTCGGCAACCTCGAGCCTCGGATCTACTTCGGCGAGCAGTCACCGGCCTACTCGATCGTCGGCGCCCCCGCCGGGGCGTCCCCCCGCGAGTTCGACTTCCCCGACGGGTCACCCGCCGGACAGGCGAACACGACGTATGCCGGCAGCGGCGGGGTCGAGATCGGCACTCTCGCGCGCAAGCTCGCCTACGCCATCAAGTACCGCGAGGCCAACTTCCTGCTGTCGGACGCCGTCAACTCCTCGTCCCGCCTGCTCGACCACCGCACGCCCCGCGACCGGGTCCAGCGAGCGGCTCCCTGGCTGACCCTCGACGGCAACGCCTACCCCGCGGTCGTCGACGGCCGGGTGCTGTGGATCATCGACGGCTACACGACGACCGCCGACTACCCCAACTCACACCTCACCTCGATCGACGCCGCGACCTCCGACTCCGTCACGGCGACACGGACGTCGGTGCAGTCGATCAACGCGGGCCAGGTCAACTACATCCGCAACTCCGTCAAGGCGACGGTCGACGCGTTCGACGGCAGCGTGAACCTCTACGCGTGGGACGAGACCGACCCCATGCTCAAGGCCTACTCGGCCGCCTTCCCCGGCACCGTGAAGCCGAGCTCGGAGATCAGCGGTGCCCTGATGTCGCACCTGCGCTACCCAGAGGACCTGTTCAAGGTGCAGCGCGAGATCCTCGCCCGCTACCACGTCACCGACCCCGGCACCTTCTACGGCAGCAACGACCTCTGGAAGGTCCCGACCGACCCGACCAAGGACCAGCGCAACGTCGACCAGCCGCCCTACTACCTGTCCATCGCCATGCCCGGACAGAGTGAGCCGCAGTTCTCGCTGACGACGACCTTCATGCCGTTCGGTACGCGTGAGGTGCTGTCCGGGTTCCTCGCGGTCGACTCCAACGCGGGGACGACGCCCGGGCAGAGACGCCCGGGCTACGGGCAGCTCAGGCTGCTCGAGCTGCCGAAGGACAGCAACGTCAGAGGTCCTGGTCAGGTGCAGAACGACATCTCGAGCTCCAGCGTCGTCTCGGCCGAAGGTGGACTACCGCTCTCGCAGTTCATCAACCTGCAGAAGCAGCAGGGCTCGACGGTCGCACTCGGCAACCTGTTGACCCTGCCCGTCGGCGGCGGCCTCCTCTACGTCGAGCCCATCTACGTCCAGGCCAAGACCGACTCGGCCTATCCACTGAACCGGGCCGTCATCGTCGCCTTCGGCGACAAGCTCGCCTGGTCCTCGACCTTGAGCGGGGCGCTCGACCAGCTGTTCGGAGGCAGCTCCGGGGCGCAGTCCGGCGATACGACCGGGCCGAGTCCCACGGCCGGGACCACGGGAGCTACGGGAGGAACGGCGACGCCGACACCCGGCCAGAACAACCAGGCGCTCACCAAGGCCCTCGCCGACGCCCAGGCGGCGGTCAACGACGCCGACGCGGCGTTGAAGGCCGGCGACTTCACCAAGTACGGCGACGCGCAGAACCGGCTCAAGGCGGCCATCTCCGCGGCGGCCGCGGCGGCTCCGAGCGGCACCGCCACCCTGACGCCCAGCGGCACCGCGACCACCACGGCGGCGCCGACGTCCACCCCCACCGGCTGAGCCCGGGTGGCTCTGGTCAACCGGATTTGGTTCTGCCGCCCCGCATCCCTAAACTAGGAGCATACCGACGCGGGGTGGAGCAGCTCGGTAGCTCGCCGGGCTCATAACCCGGAGGTCGCAGGTTCAAATCCTGCCCCCGCTACCACGTAGCACCGAGAAGGCCCGGACCATCTGGTCCGGGCC
>JALZBI010000180.1 GCA_030947565.1 Actinomycetota bacterium | reverse complement strand
CCGGCCTCTCCCCCGCGGGCACCCCGGCGCCGCGGCCGGTCGGGGTCGTCGGCCAGGTCATCCCGTGGAACTTCCCGCTCATGATGCTGTCCTGGAAGATCGCGCCCGCTCTTGCGTGCGGCAACACCGTCGTCCTCAAGCCCGCGGAGACCACGCCGCTCACCGCGTTGCTGTTCGCCGAGGTCTGCCAGCAGGCCGACCTGCCGCCGGGTGTCGTCAACATCGTCACCGGTGCCGGGGCCACCGGTCAGGCGCTCGTCGGCCATCCGGGCATCGACAAGATCGCGTTCACGGGGTCCACCGAGGTCGGCAAGGCGATCGCCAGAACCATTGCCGGTACGCGCGTCCGCGCCACCCTCGAGCTCGGCGGCAAGGCGGCGAACATCGTGTTCGACGACGCGCCCGTCGACCAGGCGGTCGAGGGCATCGTCAACGGAATCTTCTTCAACCAGGGCCACGTCTGCTGCGCCGGGTCGCGCCTCCTGGTGCAGGAGTCAGCGCACGACGAGGTGGTGCGCAAGCTGAAGCGCCGGCTGTCGACCCTGCGCGTCGGCGACCCGCTCGACAAGAACACCGACCTGGGCGCCATCAACTCCGCCGCCCAGCTCGACAAGATCCGCGAGCTGTCGGGCATCGCCGAGGGCGAGGGAGCTGAGCGCTGGAGCCCGGCGTGCGACCTGCCGAGTCGCGGGTTCTGGTTCCCACCAACGGTGTTCACCGGCGTCTCGCAGTCGAGCCGGATCGCCCAGGAGGAGGTGTTCGGGCCCGTGCTCTCCGTGCTGACGTTCCGGACTCCGCAGGAGGCGGTGGCCAAGGCCAACAACACGCCCTTCGGCCTGTCCGCCGGGGTCTGGACCGAGAAGGGCTCGCGCATCCTCTGGATGGCCGACCAGCTGCGGGCCGGCGTGGTGTGGGCCAACACGTTCAACCAGTTCGACCCGACGTCGCCGTTCGGCGGCTACAAGGAGTCGGGCTACGGCCGCGAGGGCGGCCGCCATGGGCTCGAGGGCTACGTGACGACGGGAGACGTCGCGTGAGCCCCACCACCGCGCCGACCCGGCTCGAGGTCCGCAAGACCTACAAGCTCTACGTCGGTGGGAAGTTCCCCCGCAGCGAGTCCGGGCGCTCTTACGAAGTCTCCGACCACAAGGGTCGGTTCCTCGCCAACGTCTCCCAGGCGTCACGCAAGGACGCGCGTGACGCGGTCGTCGCGGCGCGCGCCGCGTTCCCCGGCTGGGCCGGCGCCACCGCCTACAACCGCGGTCAGGTGCTCTACCGGGTCGCCGAGGTCATGGAGGGCCGCTTCGACCAGTTCGCGGCCGACGTGGCCGCGGCCGAAGGCCTCACACCAACCCGGGCCCGCGCCGCCGTCGCCGCCGCGATCGACCGCTGGGTCTGGTACGCCGGGTGGACCGACAAGCTGGCGCAGGTGCTCGGCGGCCTCAACCCGGTCGCCGGGCCCTACTTCGACATCTCGGCCCCCGAGCCGACCGGGGTCGTCGCCGTGCTGGCACCTCAGGCGTCCTCGCTGCTCGGCCTCGTCAGCGTCGTGGCGCCTGTCGTCGTGTCCGGTAACACCGCGGTCGTCATCACCAGCGCCGATCGTCCGCTGCCCGCGGTGACCCTGGCCGAGGCCATGGCCACGAGCGATGTGCCGGGCGGGGTGGTCAACGTGCTGACCGGCCAGGCCGCCGAGATCGCCCCGTGGCTGGCGTCGCACGGCGACGTCAACGGCATCGACCTCACCGGTGCGGCCGACGCCGCCGGCGTGGTGTGGGGCGAGCTCGAGGCCGCCGCGGCCGACACCGTCAAGCGGGTGGTCCGTCCGGGCGGCACCGGCGCGGCGGCGGTGGAGCCGGACTGGTCGACGACGCCCGACCTGGGTCGGGTGCGCGCCTTCCTCGAGACCAAGACCGTCTGGCACCCCAAGGGCCGGTGACCCTCCCCTTCTCCCGGTTCAGGCTGTGGACCGACCCGAAAGAGCGATGGTCCACAGCACGAACCGATGAAGGGGACGGGGGTGGCGAGCGCCTCTCGGGTGGGCGTGTCGTCGTCCTGGCGGGTCCCTCCGGGGCGGGCAAGTCCCGGCTCGCGGCCCGGCTGCACGCGGCATACGCCTGGCCCGTGGTGCGGCTCGACGACTTCTACCGCGACGGCGCCGACCCGGCCCTGCCGATGGTGTCCCTCGGGGGCACCCGGATCGTCGACTGGGACGACCCCCGGTCCTGGGATGCGGACGCGGCGGTCGACGCCCTGCGCCGGCTCGTCACCAGCGGCCGGTCGGAGGTCCCGACCTACGACCTCGCGCGCTCGGCCGCCGTCGGGTCGAGCCTGGTCGAGGCACCCCAGGGCTCGATGGTGCTCGCCGAAGGCATCTTCGCGGCGGAGGTCGTCCAGCGGCTGCGCGACGGGGGGCTGCTGCACTCGGCGTGGTGCGTGCACCACGGACGGTGGGTCACCTTCGGACGGCGTCTGGTGCGCGACCTCGCCGAGCGCCGTAAGCCGCCCGCAGTGCTGCTGCGGCGCGGCCTTGCCCTCTGTCGAGACGAACCCGCGGTCGTAGCCCGGATGGAGCGGCTCGGGGCCCGCCCCGCCACCCCGACCGAGGTGGAGCGGGCGCTGCGACCGGTTTCGCGGGCGGGACGGCGCGGGCCCTGCTGAAGGGTGCCGCGCGGTTCCCGACATCCTGGACACTGGTCCCATGCGCGAGTGGTTCGACGACAACATCCTCGGCTCGGGCCGGCTCCCCCTCTTCTGCTTCTTCGTTCTCTTCCTGCTGACCTTCGCCTTCATCCGGTTCTCCGTGCGGATGATCCGGGCCGAGGTCAGCTGGTGGCCCGGCAACATCACCCCCGGCGGGCTGCACATCCACCACGTCGTCTTCGGCACGGTGACGATGGTCGCCGGCGGGGTGGCCGGTCTGGCCGTCCCCCACGACCTGGTGGTCTGGTCGGCCCTCTGTGCCTCGGTCTTCGGCATCGGGACCGCGTTGGTGCTGGACGAGTTCGCGCTGATCCTGCACCTCCAGGACGTCTACTGGTCGGAGAGCGGACGGCTGTCGGTCGACGCGGTCTTCGTCGCCGCGGCGCTGACCGGTCTCATCCTGCTCGGTGGCGTCCCGGCCGTCGACGACCTGGCGCAGCTGCGCGAGCAGGGTGACCTCTTCGTCGTCTCCCTGGTCGGGGTCGTCATCATCAACCTCGCTCTCGCGGCGGTCACGTTGCTCAAGGGGAAGACCTGGACCGGGCTCATCGGTCTGTTCATCCCGATCATGCTGTTGGTCGGCGCCATCCGGCTCGCCCGGCCGTCGTCCGTCTGGGCCCGCCGCCGCTACGCCGACCGCCCCCACACCATGGCGAAGGCGCAGCGGCGCGACGAGCGGTTCCACCGCCCGATGGAGCGCCTCACCAGGGGCCTCCAGGACCTCATCGCCGGTGCGCCCGACCGAGACCCGACGCCGGAGGGGCAGACGGAGCAGCACCAAGGCGGGCCGGTCTGACGGTGCCCGCTGGTACCTTCGGCGCAGACGAAGTCGGCGGAGTCAGGGGTCGGTCAGTGCAGGGTGGGGCGGGGCGGCGGGGTCCGTCATGAGCGGGTTCGGCCCGCCGCCGGGCGCCCCGGTCGAGGAGGCTCGCCGGCGCGCGACCTACCTGCCCCCCGGCGGCCTGACGACCGGCCGCGCGACCTCACCGGTCCCTGGAGGTATGCCGGTGTCATCGGTCGCCGTCGGCCCACCAGCCGGCACGAGCGGTGCGCTGGCCGCGCCCGGTGCCGCCGAAGCCGCCGCCGAGGCCGGGGCGCAACCGTATGCGTACGGACGAGGCCGGGGACCGTCGGGCGTGCTCGTCCGTGGTCCGCAGCACGTCCTGCTGACGACCAGCCACAAGCCCGGCATCATCTCGCTGCGGCCGATGTCGCTCGGCGACCTCGTGGACGGCGCGGTGAAGCACATCCGCCGCAACTCCGGGCCGGTCCTCAGCGCGAGCCTCATCGTGCTCGGCGCGTCGGCGGTCCCGGCGATCCTGCTCGCCGCGGCCGGCGCTCGCGGGTCGTGGTACGCCGACGTGGGCGCCCAGACCGTCCTCGACCAAGGGGCGTTCTTCGCCCTCGTGCTGCTCTTCGGCGTCGGCTTCGCCTCCCTCGTCCTGGGGGGTGCGATGTCCTACTCCGTCGGCGAGGCCGCGTTGGGCCGGCGCCCCGGGCTCGGCGAGCTGTGGGCGGCCGTCCGGCCGCGGCTGGCCGCCCTGCTGGGGCTGGCGGCATTGGTCACCCTCGCCTTCGCCGTACCGGTCGTCCTGCTGGTGCTGCTCGTCGCCCTCGCCACCAGCACCGACCAGCTCCTCGCGGCCGTGCTCGTGGGCACGGTCGGTGGGCTGGCGGTCACCGCCTGGACCGTGCTGCTCATGGCGCGCACGAACCTGGCGGGCGCGGCCGTGGTCCTCGAGCGTCGCGGCCCCGTCGACGCCCTGAGCCGCAGCTGGGCGCTGTCGCGAAAGGCGTTCTGGCGCATCGTCACCCGACTGGTGGTCGTCGGCCTGCTCGGCACCCTCGTCTTCTGGGTCGTGCAGCTGCCGCTACTGCTCGTGTCGTCCCTGGTCGGCGCCGTCGTCCCCCTCAGCCCCTCCCTCGAGGCTCTGGTGTCCTCGCTCGGCCTCGCCGTCGCGACCCTCCTGTCGGCCTCCGTCGTCGTACCCTTCGTGGCCGGTGCCACATCCCTGCTCTACGTCGACCAGCGGATGCGCACCGAAGGGTTCGACCTGGTGCTGCAACGAGCGGCCCGACGAGTGGCCGGAGGTAGCGGCTGATGCGCATGATCATCGAGCTGCCCCTCGACCTCGACCCCTCCACCGGCCAGGCCCGCCAATGGCTGCGCGACGAGCTGGCCGGGAGCGCCTACCAGGACACCCGCTCGCTCTTTCAGCGCCTGATGGACTGGGTCGGTGAGCGGCTCGCCGACGTCCAGGGCACACCGGGCACCGGCGGGGTGAGCCTGCCGCCGGTGGCCATCACCCTCGTCGTCGTGCTGCTCGTCGCCGCGTTCGGCTATCTCGTGACCAAGGTGCGGGTCGAGAGCCGCACCGTCGCCGACCGGAAGACGCTGCTGGGCGATACGGTGCAGACGGCCGAGCAGCTGCGCCGCGAGGCCGATGCGGCGCTGTCGGACGGGCGGTTCGCTGACGCCGTGCTGGCCTACACCCGAGCGATGGCCCGCGACGCCGAGCGGCGCACGCTGCTGCCCGACGCGCCCTCGATGACCGCCCACGAGGTGGGTGGCGCGCTGGGCGTGGCCTTCCCCGATCACGGGCCGGCCGTGGACCGCACCATCGACCTGTTCGACGGCGTGGCCTACGGCGATCTCGACGCCACCCGGGACGACGCGCTCGCGGCCCGGTCGACCGCCGAGACGTTGCGCACCGCGCGTCCCGCCTTCACTCCCCGTCGCCGAGGACGCCCGACCGATCAACCCGACGACCACTCCGACGGCTCCCCGCCGCCCCCGCCACCTGCTCCACCAGCAGACGGCTCGCCCGGCACGGAGACCCCGTCTGTCTGGATGACCGGAGTGCGCTCGTGAGCGT